>CAMLUO010000020.1 GCA_946487895.1 uncultured Clostridium sp. | reverse complement strand
TTCAAAATTATTTTTATTATTATTTTTTATTTCATTAATTTTATTTTTTATTAAATTAATTTTTTTTGTATTTTCATTTTTCAAATTTTCTTTTATTTTAATTTTTTCTTTTTCAATTTTTTCATTTTCATCTAATAATTTAATTTCTCGTAAAAAGTCATTCTCATCTTGCAAACTATTTATGTCTTTCTGTAATTCGTTCTTTTTTTCTTCAATTTCGTATTTTATGTCTACGTATTTTTCGATTTCAGATTTTTCGCTTTCTAAATTTTCAATTTCTCTTTGAATGACGTTTATTGGCTTCTCCCTAGACTTTTGCGTTCCGACTTCATCCAATTGTCTTCTATTTAATCTATCGATTGCACGTTTATATGACACATTATCTTCGCCTGTCCCAACTAAATTCGCTATTCTTTGTATTAATACATTTTGTTCTTGTTTATGTAACTTAACTTCTTGCTGATTTACAACTAAAGTTGATAGAAATAAATCTTCATCTACTTTTGTTTGTTCATAAAAAAATTCATTTCCTTTTGTTTTATCTATTGAAAATTCTTTTGATATATCTTCCATATTTTCATTAAATATTTTTGGATTTTTCTTTTTAAAATCTCTAAATATTTCATATTTTTTATTATTATTTAATTCATAAGTTATTTTTCCTGAAAAATCTTCTCCAGACCATGGCTTATATTTTTCAAAATCAGAATATTCTTTTCCCTTTTTATTTTTGGAAATTCCATATAGAGAATTTAATATAAAATGTAATAATGTTGATTTTCCAGATTCATTTTCTCCATAAATTACATTTATATTATCAGAAAATAATATTTCTTTATTTTTTATTTTTCCATAATTATTTATTTTTATATTTTTTATTTGCATTTTTTTATCACCTTCTCTATTCTAATACATCTAATCCTATTTCTATTCCTTTTTCGATTATTTCTTTTTCTTCTTCACTAATATCTGGATTATTTAATTTTTCTCTCATTTCTTTTATAAATAAACCTCGTAATGTTGTTTCATTTGATAATTTATCTAAATCATATGCTATTTTTGTTTCATCTTTTATTTTAATAATTTTATTATTTAAAATTAATTTTAATAATTCATAAGTATTTATTTCAAAATTTCTACTACCTTTTAATTTAATTTCAATATATTCATTTTCACTAATATCAAGTTCCATTATTTTTTCAATTAATTCTTCTTTTGAATTTATATCAGTTATATCTAAATTAATTATTTTATACTCCTTTTCATCTAATGGTACAAATTCAAGTCTCAATTTTTTTTCTTCGAAATCTCCTACTATCATACCATGTTGTCCCAATTCATCAAATCCAAGTGAAACAGTAGAACCAGGATAAACTATACTTTGATTTTCTTCTGAGTTATAATCTAATTTGTGTATATGCCCTAATGCAATATAGTCAAATCCCTTAGATTTTAAAATATTTTTCTTCATAGGGTTATATTCTCTATCTTCTACATTACTACTATCTAAAGCTCCATGAATTACTAATATATTTAATTTATCATTATTTTCTATTTCTATATTTTCTATACCACTATTTTCGCAATAGAAATCAGTAAATCCATATCCATATATATTTGCATCTTCATTCTCTATTTTTTCTATTTTATCTGAAAATATTTTTACATTTTCATTCCAGGCAAATTTTGCATAATATGAATTTTTTAAATATGGATCATGATTTCCTGGTGCTATATATATTTTTGTATTTGGAATTTCTTGAAATAATTTATTCATATATTCAATTGTTGATTGTTTTATATATTTATGTTCATATAAATCTCCAGATATGAAAAAGTATTCCATATCATTATCTTTTATATATTCTACTATTTTTTTTAATACTTTTCTTTGTTCTAATCTTCTTAATTCTCCCATAGAATCTCTATCTGAAAGATTTACAAATGGACTATCAAAATGCATATCAGCTATATGTACAAATTTCATATTTATTCGTCCTTTCTTAATTTTTATTTATGGTTCTGATTTTATAATATTTGCTATCTTTTTTCAAGTGTTTAGGCGAAAATATTTTTGGTTTATTATTTTTTCTTGAAAAATCAAAAAATGCAATATGTTTTATTTATTTTCTATAAAACTCATTGCATTCTCGACATTTTTATTTATTTTTCTAATCATCCAATGGACCAAACAATTCATCAAATTTTGCTTCTAATTCCTTTTGTAA
The DNA here is from genome assembly GCA_946487895.1 of uncultured Clostridium sp. Lineage (GTDB taxonomy): Bacteria > Bacillota > Clostridia > TANB77 > CAG-508 > CAG-269. Next base: position 17,572 of record CAMLUO010000020.1, on the reverse strand, counting down.
ATCATATAATTCATCATCATCATCTCCACTTTGTGGTAATATTGGTGCTGAATCTTCAAAATCATTTAAATCTAAAGTTTGGGATTTTGCATTACTCATTACTGTATTAGAATTTTGATTTACTTCACTTTCTATTTTTCCTAAATCTACTTTTAAATCCTTGCCTGTACTTGTAGCAACACTTGCCTTTTCTTTAGGCTTTTCTTCAGATTTATTTGTTGATGGTTCATCATCAAATAAATCATCTAAAGATTCTACTTTTAAGTTATCTACTTTTTCTTTATTTTCATCTTCTGGAACATATGGATTATATGGATTATATTTTCTCCATGTTCCTCTATCTATTTCTCCAATATCATTATGACTAATTTCACACGCTGCAAGTTTCTTTGCCATTGGATGTTTGAAGTAATAGAATTTTCTTGCTTTTACCGGTTTTACACCTTTTTCAAATATAATACATTGGTCATTATCCATTCTTCTAAGCTCATCTGGTGTCATCAATGCTCTTGCCATTACTTGGTCTGAAACACTTTTACCTGTTTTCCAGTTTTGTCTATCTCTATTTATTGATATACTATCTCTTTCTATTGTTTTTTCACCAAGTTGTTTTGAAAAATATTCTAGCGTTTTATATGAGTTACTTCCCAAAAATAGGTGTGTGTCACAGTTACCCATAATTGTTTCATATGATTTTTCATAAACGGCTTCTAATTGGTCTACTGTTTGTAATATAACACTAAAAGATATTTTTCTACTTCTTGATGTTGATATTTTTTTATCAAAGTCCGGTATCTTACCAATATTCGCAAACTCATCTAATATGAAAAATGTTTGCTCTTTTAACTTTCCACCATTTAAATCTGCATAATCATATAATTGTTGTATCATTTGTGAAAAGAATATTGTTAATAAGAAGTCATATGCTGTATGTGTATCTGATGAAATAACATATACCGCTGTTTTCTTATTTCCTATTTCTTCAAAATCTATTGTATCTGTTGATGTTAATTCTGCAATTTCTTTTGAGTCAAATTTACCAAGTTTTGATTGTAATGAACTTAAAATTGAACCATATGTTTTTTCTGGTGCTATCTCTATTGATTTATAGTACATTCTTGCTGGATGGTCATATGGTAATTGATTTATAAGTTCTGATAATAAGTTACTTCCATTTTTATTGTTTGCCGCTCTTACTAATTCTGCACAACTTGCTAAGTTTTGCTCTTCTTCTGGTCTTGTTGCTATTAAATAATATATTAAAGCTTTTAGTAGCATTTCAGCCATATCATCCCAATATGGATCTGATTTTCCACTTTCTGTCTGTTGTCCTTTTACTACTGTATTTGCAATAACGTCTACATCTAATTCTGATGATATATGCATTAATGGATTATATCCATCACTATATTGTGGATGTACTAGATTTAATACTTTGATATCATATCCGTGTTCTTTTAAATATCCTGCTGTTCTATCATATAATTCTCCTTTAGGGTCTGTAAATACATATGATCCTAAACATTGATATGCATTTGGAATTGAATATGATGCAGATTTACCAGAACCTGATCCGTCCAACTACTAGCACATTTACATTTCCTCTTTTATCTACTGGTAAGTAATTATCCTCTGCAAGTATTATTCCTTTATTTTTACTTAATATTTGATATTGTTCTCCTCTTTGACTCCAATCACTCGAACCGTGTTCTATATCTGTAAATTCATTTTTAGGAGCTGATCTAAATACTCCTATAAAAAAGAATAGAGCAAAAAATATTGTAAAAATGATTAAGTCTGAAAAAAATGTTCCGCTTGCTCCTTCAGAAAATACTTTCCCTAGTGTACTAAATGGATTTGTTATTGATGAACCAAATGTTGTAAAAAAAGTTCCTAAATCTAGTTGTCCACTTAATCCTGCAACATGTGAGCTATATGCAAAAGGCGAAACAAATACTATGGTCAAAACTACCCATAGTATTGCACATATTATAAAATTAGTTCTATTTCTTCTTATTGCACCTTCTATTTTATAATGCATTTAAATCACCTACTCTTTTGTAATTTTATCTTGCCTCTTGTTCTTTATCCTTATCTTCAATTCCTTCTCTTTCTTTCCATTCTTTAAGATTATTCATTATACCTAAAAAGGCTTTGCTATATGCATTTAAGTAAGCTTTTTTATATTCTTCTTCACTTTCAAAATTATCTCTATTGATTTCTACTTTAATCATGTTTTCTTTTACTTCATTTCCATTACTACTAACAATTATTCTAGATGCTTCTTTTTTATTAGCATCGATCGTTAATTGATGTGAATTTGCTTTTGTATCTATTATTGGCATTCCAGGCTCTAAAGATTCTAGTTCACCACTATTTTCAACTCTAGTAGCATCTCCTGGTTTTTGACCTTTTTCTAATTTATTACTATATTCTTGTAAAATAGAACAAACTATTTGCATTCTAATGGGTAATTCATTATCTTGTGGATTTAAATTTGCTTTACTCATTTAAACTTTCCTCCTTAATCTTCTTTTTTGTCTCTGATTTCAAAGGCAAAATAAGATTTATATGGTTTCAACTTACATTTTCCTCTAACTTCATTTGTTTTTTCATCAAAATAAAGTGTTGGTTTTACTTCTTCTGTAGTTTCTGGATCAATTATACAAATTGGTCTTTTAAGATTTGGTGTATATTTAAAATCCTTAACTTCTGTAGCTTGCTCTGAGTAAATGCTATTAAATTTTAAAGGCATTGGTTTTTTGCTTATTGAAACCTTATCTCCTTCTAAAATAGCTGTATTTACTACAACTCTATCTTGTCCAAATGACAAAATAACTAATTGGTCCTTATCTTTTGATGGAAAATCCACATAAAAAGTTTTTCTAGTCATATCTCCTCTTAATTCTTCTGAATAATCCAACCTTTGAATTGTATATTTAGGAGAATCTTCTAAAAATTCTTTTCCTGTTTTATTTACTTGATATATTACTGTTTTTACTCCTTTTGGATCTGTGACACTAAAGTTTTTTCCTTCCCATGTCTCCATCTTTATTCTACACCCCATTCCTATGTTTTAATCCATAGTTTGTCATTTGTTACAACACTATATATAATTATAGCGAAATTTCAACGTTTTGTCAATATATAGTTTATGTAAATTTTAGTCATTCATATTTCTTGGATTAAAATTTGATATTTCATTTAATTTCTCAAACATGCTTTTTTCTTCTTTAGTTAGTTGTTTTGGCACCATAACTTTAATTTCTGCTACTAAATCCCCTCTGGTTCCGCTCGCTTTTTTATACCCTTTTCCAGGTATTCTAACCTTTTCACCACTCTGAGTTCCTTGTGGTATGTACACTCTTGTTTCATCATCAATAGTTTTTATATTTGCACGTGTTCCTAAAGCTGCTTCCCATGGTGTTAAATAAAGGTCGGTATATAAATCGTAACCTTGTAATTTAAATCTAGTATCATTTTCAATGTTTATTTTAAGATATAAATCTCCGCTTTTACCACCATTTTCGCCTTGTTTTCCCTGTCCTATCAAACGTACCCTCTCTCCATTTAATATTCCTTCTGGAATTTTTACAGAAATGGTCTTTATTTTTCCTTCATTCGTTCTTAATGATATCTTTTTATCTGCTCCATAAAATGCTTCTTCAATTGTTGTGCTTATTTCAGTTTCTATATTCTCTCCTTTTATAGGTTGTCCTTTTGTCTTTTTCTCTACATCGGTATCACTACTTTTTAAGTCTCCTATAAACATATTTAAAATCGCACCTTTTTTTCCTTTTCCCGAAAAAGCCTTTTGTCCTTTTGCAAATTTTGAATTCCATATACGGTCATATTTTCTTTTAGATGCTGGCACAGATAAGGTTTTATATGCTTCATTTATATCTTTTATTCTCTCTTCTGCTAACTTGTCACCTACATTCAAATCCGGATGATATTTTTTTGCAGCTTGTCTATATGCATTCTTTATTTCTTCAATAGAAACATGGTTTGTTTCTAAGTCTAATATCTTGTAATAGTTTTTATATACCATTTTTAACATCCTCCCAAAAATTAGGTATTTACATTATACCATAAATCGAAAAAAAATCCATAGTTTTCTACGGATTTTTTTCATTCATTTTGAAACAATTTAGCACGTCCCTAACATAATCAACTTATCTAAAAGTTCCTTATATGATATTCCACTTGCTTCAAACAATTTTGGATACATACTAATATTAGTAAAACCAGGCAAAGTATTTATTTCGTTTATATAAATTTGATTTGTTCCTTCTTCTACAAAAAAATCTACTCTTGATAATCCTTTACCATCAATTGCTTTAAAAGCCTTTATTGCTTGCTTTCTTATTTCTTCTGAAACATTTTCTGGAATATCTGCAGGAATACATGTTTTTGATTCTTCATTCTTATATTTAGCATCATAACTGTAAAATTCATCAGCTGCTTTTATTTCTCCCACACATGATGCAATTACTTCTTCATTTCCTAAAACCGCACATTCAACTTCTTTTCCTACAATTCCTTGCTCTATTAAAATTTTACTATCAAATTTTGATGCATATTCAATATATTTTTTTAATTCTTCTATATTCGTAGCCTTATTTATTCCAACACTAGAACCTGAGTTTGATGGCTTTACAAATACTGGATACTTTAAATTTTTTTCGATATTTTTAGCCGTTTCTTCTAATGTCATTATTTTTTCATTAAATTTAGAATCCACATTTATGTATTTATCTTGATATTTCCTAATATATTCATATTTTGCTTGTTTTAGTCCCACTTTTTCAAAAATAATTTTAGTATATACTTTATCCATTCCTACACTAGATGCTAAAACTTTGCATCCGGACATATGGTATTTTTAGAAGTTCAAATAAACCTTGAATTGTTCCATCTTCTCCATACAATCCATGTAATACTGGAAAAATTACATCTAGATTTTTTAAATATTTCATTACATTTTCAATTTCTTTACCATGCTCTATCTGTTGACCTAATTGTATCTCATTTTCTGTTTTATCAAACTCATACCAAACCCCATCTTTTCCAATATATATTGGATAGATTTCATATTTTTCCTTGTCTAAATTATTTAATATAGAATTTGCAGATACAACAGAGACTTCATTTTCTGTTGACATACCTCCAAATATTACACCTAATTTTTTCTTTTTCATTTTAATCATTCCTTTTCATTTTTATTTTATTAAACCTGCTAGATTATATGCCTTTTTATATAATTTAGCAACTAAATTTCTAAATTTTCTATACTTTTTAATACTTTTCTATTCGAATTGTTAATTCTATGTGAATTTGCAATTTCTCATTGTATTATAAAGATATTTATGGCAAAATATGGTAACAGTTTAATCTATTACATATATTGTTTATTTTTAATCATTTTTTATCTTACATTTACTTCTTGTTTTTCCATGTTATATAAAAGATATTAATAAATAAATTTTTTTATTAATTTTAAATTATAATTTTCTCTATTTATTTTACTTTCGATTTTAAATTTCAATATATCTAAAATTAACTGTAATTTTTTCAAAGGAGGCTTGCCTATGCAAGAAAATCAAATTATTAAACCTGCTAAAGATAAAAAAACTAAAAATTCTATTCTTTCTCCAAAACTTGATGTTGTTTTCCAAATTCTTTTCGGAGAAGTTGGAAGTGAAGAAAAACGATCTTGACAGATGACTTAGAATTACATATAATTGAATTACCTAAAATGAGAAATGCAAAAACTAATGAAAAAGATAATAAACTAGTAGAATGGCTAAGTTTTTTAAATAATCCTGAAAGTAAAGAGGTGACAAGTTATATGGAAAAGAATGAAAGTATGAAAAAAGCAAAAGAAAAATTAAATACCATGAGTGAAGATGAAACAATAAGAAGATTAGCAGAACTAAGAGAAAAAGCAATTTTAGATGAGCTAGAAGTAAAGGCTTATAATTATAAAAAAGGAAAAAATGATGGACTTGCTCAAGGTCGTGAAGAAGGTCGTGCGGAAGGACTTAAACAAAAAAATAAAGAAATTGCTAAAAAAATGAAGAAAAAAGGTTATTTAATAGAAGATATAATCGAAATAACAAATTTATCAAAACAAGAAATTGAACAGTTATAGATTACTAAAAAAAAAGCATAAAAAAAGGCATATAGTCTAATATAGATTATATGCCCTTAAATATTATGATAATATTTTCATTTGTACTATTTCAACTACATAATATTAAAAGCTACTTTTGTACACTTCTATTTGCTATCTCTATTGCCTTACTAACAATATTACCACAATCTTTTGAAGAAACTGAAGCCCAACTACCTCCATCTTGCTTTACTTGATCATATACACCAAGCTCTTTTGCTATTTCCTCTCTTAAATTTTCAGATATTAATTTTCTATTTCTAGACATAATAACATCCTCCTACTAAATTATAATTTCTCAATTACAAAACAATTTTGTATTAGAGTTTCATTAGATAAAACTTTTAAAGTTTTTCTAATATTAGTATAAACAATTTTTTTCATTTTATTTTGACATTTTTATTACTTTTTACACATTTTTTGCAAATATATGATATAATTAAATAGAAATTATTCAAGGAGAAAACATATGGGCAAAAAAAATCAATTATTAGAAAAAGAATTACCTTCTGAAACATCTGAAAATAAAGAAATTATAGAAAATCAAATTGAAGAAAATTCAGAAGAAAAAACTATATCCAATGAAATAATTGAAGAAAACAATCAAATAGAAGATATAAGTGAAAGTGTTGAAAGCACTGACAATACTTCTTCTAATAAAATTTCTTCAAATAATTCTGATACAAAATTTGAAAAAGTCAAAAAGCCAAAAAAGGAAAAAAGCGAAAAAAACAACAAAGCTTTACATATTTTAAAAATTGTATTAATTTCAATTGTTACCATTATTTTACTTGCTTTTGTAATTTTTACAATTTTTAATATGTTTAACACAAATATTGTATCAGGAATACAAATTCAAGGTTTAGATGTTTCTGGAATGAGCAAATCAGATGCAAAATACCAATTAGATAATTACATTGCAGAAAAATTACCTGAAGAAATTACTGTTAAACATGGTGATTTTGAAACAACAATTTCTTTATCACAAATAGAAGCAACTATTGATACAAAAACAGCTTCTGAAAATGCATTCAAAATTGGTAGAGAAGGAAATCCATTTCAAAATGATTATCAGGTATTGAAAACTTTATTTAATAATGTAAATATACCACTAACAACTAATGTAAATACAGAACAATTAACACAAAACTTGCAAGAAATATCTACTCAACTTCCAGATGCAGTAATGCAAAGTAGTTATTATCAAGAAGACAACAATTTAATCATAACATCTGGTAAAGCAGGATATGTAATTGATATTGAACCAACAATAGAAGCTATTAAAAATTCTATATCAAATTTTTCTTGCGTTGATACACCTATTGAATTAGTTGTTAAAGAAGAACAACCTGCAGCAATTGATATTGAAAAAATACATAATGAAATATACAAAGAACCAGTAGATGCATATTACACAACAAATCCATTTACTGTTTATCCTTCTGAAAATGGACTGGATTTTAAGATTTCTGTTGAAGAGGCTAAACAATTAATTACTGCTGAAGCTAAAGATGAATATACCATTCCTTTAAAAACTTTATATCCTAGTGTAACTACAAGTATGATTGGAACAGAAGCTTTCCCAGACCAATTAGCTAGTTTCTCAACAAATTATAACACTAGAGATACTGACAGAACTACAAATTTAAGGTTAGCAGCAAATAAAGTTAATGGAACTGTTTTAATGCCTGGTGAAACTTTCTCATATAACAAAGTTGTAGGTCAAAGAACCATTGCAGCCGGATATAAGGAAGCACCTATATATGTTAATGGACAAGTTGTAGATGGTCTTGGTGGTGGAATTTGTCAAATTAGTTCTACACTATATAATGCTGTAATTTATGCTAATCTAGATATAGTAACCAGAAGTAATCACCAATTTGTTCCTTCATATGTTACTGCAAGTAGAGATGCAACAGTCGTATATGGGGCAACTGATTTTCAGTTTAAAAATAATAGAAAATATCCAATAAAAATTATGTGTTCAGTATCTGGTGGAGTTGCTTCAGTTCGAATTTTTGGTCTAAAACAATATGACGACTATGACGTGGAAATTTCTTCATATATAACAGGCCAGACTTCAACAGCAACCTACTCAGAAGCATATAAGATTTTAAAAAGAGATGGAAAAGTTGTAAGTAAAGTATTATTATCTAAAGACACTTACAAAAGACATTAAGAACCAATCTCGCTCCGCGAGATGGTTCTTTTTCTTTTACATGGCTAAAGTTCCATTAGGAGTATCAGTAATAATCAATATATCTTCTTCTCTACCATTTTCAACATTGATATAAACTAAAAATTCTCTATCATCCACTTTTCCTTTGAATTCATAACAAAGTATTTCTGTTTTCCATTCAGTAGGAATCATTGCAAGTCCTTCACTCTCAATTTGCAAATTCTGATTTAAACTAGACTTTGCCTCTTCAATTGTAATTTTAGGTTCAACCAAAGTTCTAATAGTATGATTATTTAAATATCCTGTTGTTTCTACTCCTAAAATCTCCCCATTATCTAAAGCAACTTTTACTTTTATTAAATCTGGATAAAGAATAACATCATCTTGGTTAGCTGCATAATTAATAGTAACTATTCCTTCTTGTTTTAAGTAATATGTTTCTTGCATATTTTCAAAACCTCTTGAAGATAAAAATTCTTTTCCAATATTATTTGCTTCCTCTTGTGAAATAATTTCAGCTGAAACATCTCTATTAGTATTCATATTAACTATATGTCCACCTTTTTGAGAAACAGATATATTAATTGTATTATCTTCTTGATTTGTTATTGAAAAATCATAAATTGGAATAGTGGCATTTTCAGATAATCCTAAATTTGTTACTTCTTTGCATTTATCTTGACCAACAAATTCAATAGCCTTTTGTTTTGCATCTTCTTCTGATATATCTTCTCCTGTAAGTCCTTTAGGTTCTGCACTAGTCAAATGTTCAGAAAAAGCACCATCATAAATTAATCCAGAATATTCGTGGAAATTTTCTTCTAAATTACTAAAACTTTCTTGAGAAATATTATCAACTTGTTGTGCAAAAGCAACTGTTCCTTTTTCAGTTAATTCATCCCATTTAAATCTGCCTTGATTTAAGTCCTCTGATAACTGATTTAGCGTATTTTCCAATTCCACACTATATCCATGTAATTCCTGCAAATTATCTAAATCCTCTTGAGTTAGAGCCTCATCATATATATTTTTTCGAGATAAAGAATAGCTATAATCACTGACCTGATTTAAAAACTTTTCTGTATTTTGCAATTCTTGACTTTCTATTGGAAGTCTTGCCAGATAACTTTGTGCAAGATTTGCTTCTCTCCAAAGATTTGTTAAGGTTTCAGCTCCATGCTCAGGTGTTGAAGATATTAAAGATTTAGCAAGATATGTTTCAACATTTTGCACATAATCCACTAATTCATAAAAAGCCATATTATATGAATTTTCAGATGCTTGCCTATATTCTCTTTGCTTACGGTAAAGCAAAAATCCTAATATCGCAACAATCACTAATAATACCATGATAACACTAAACATATGCCCTTTTTTTAATCGATTTTTCCATTCTACTAATTTATTCATCACATAACCTCCTTCAGGGATTGAAGGGACGGACCTAAAAATCCCTTTATTTACAAAATCTATGCTTTCCAATTGTTTTAACTACTGGCCTTGACCATATCCATTTATTTGTTGCAGTAGCTGGATTAAAGTAATAAATACATCCACCTGTTGGGTCCCATCCATTCATTGCATCTTGTGCTGCTTTATATACTGTAGAATTTTCGTCAATAGGTGTATTTATTTGACCATCTGCAACTGCTGTAAAAGCTCCGCTTTGATATATAACTCCTGCTATTGTATTCGGGAATTGTGAGCTTTTAACACGATTTAATATAACAGCTCCAACTGCAACTTGTCCTTCATATGGCTCTCCTCTTGCTTCTCCATTTATTGCTCTTGCCATTAGTTGTAAATCAGATGTACTGTTACTACTTGCTGCATAGCTAACATCTTCTTTGACAATTCCTTCATCTATAAAAAAAATGAAAAATAATAAGATCATTAAAAATACAAAAACTATGATTACTTTAAAAAAACTTTTCACTTTAAAATTCCTTTCTTTCCAAACATTTCTTTATTATTTTGTACACTTTGAAAAAAAATATTCCATTTTTTGAATTTTTATCTGTTTTATGTTAGAATATTGAAAAATATTTATTATAAAATTTGAAGGGAATATTGATATGAAAAAAATTCTAATTTTTTATGCATCATATGGAGGAGGACATCTAAATGCTGCAAAATCAATCTATGAATATATTACTAATAATTACAACAAATATGATATAGAAATGATAGATTGTATGAAATATGTCAATAAAACTATCGAAAAAATTACAACAGTTGCGTATAGAGAAGCTGCAAAAAAAATGCCTTGGGTTTGGGGACGAATTTATAATGATTCTCAAAAAGGTCCTTTAGCACATCTATCTTCTAGGTCAAATAAGATACTTGCTATTAAATTATTAAAATTACTACGTGAAAAACAACCTGATTTAATTATTTCTACACATCCTTTTGGAAGCCAAATGTGTAGTTATCTAAAAAGAAAAGGGAAAATCCATGCAAAAATTGCAACAATTATGACTGATTTCGCTCCACATGACCAATGGTTAGTTGGAAGTGATTTTACTGATTATTATTTCGTCGCTCATGATAAAATGAAACAATATTTAATTAGTAAAAATATTCCTGAGCAACATATTTTTGCAACTGGAATTCCTTTATCAAAAAAATTTTTAGAGAAACATGATAAAACTAAAATATTAAAAGACTTTTCTTTGTCTGAAAATAAAAAAACTATTTTATTTTTTGGCGGTGGTGAATTTGGACTTGGAAAAAGTAAAACTGTTGAAATTTTTGATAGTTTTGTTTCTTTTAATCATGATTTACAGATAATTGGTATCGCTGGAAAAAATGAAAAAATGAAACTTGCTTTTGAAAATATAGTAGAAAAATATAATGCAAAAGATAGAGTCATAGTCTTGCCTTTTACAGATAAAGTTCCTGAACTTATGTCTGTTTCAACTTTAGTTGTTACGAAACCTGGTGGAATGACTACTACTGAAAGTTTGGCATCTCATTTACCAATGATTATTATTAATCCTATTCCTGGGCAAGAAGAAGAAAATGCTGAATTTCTCGAAAGTAAAGGTATTGGTATTTGGATAAAAAAAGATACTGATGTTTCTTCTTTATTAAATGATTTGTTTTCAAATTCTAATAAGCTAGAAACAATGAAGGAAAATACAAAACTTCTTGCTAAACCTAATTCTACAAAAGATATTTGTGAAATTCTTCTAAACTAAAAGAGCACCTATTTGGGTGCTTCTTTTAGTATAAGGTCTCCGTTAAACAAAAAAATTTCAAAATCTTGTGTTTCCTGACGTATCTCAGGTGGAATTGCAATTCTCCTTTTATCATCCATTTTCACAAATGAGATTACTTTATGATTTTCCAATTCGCTCTCAACATTCGGTTCTAATCGAATCATCGAATTCCCCATTGAACATAGCACAATCTCTTTATAATCTTTAATTTTAGAAAATTTAACTAATTCAACTGGTAACTGCAATCTCCCCTGCTTGTCAATTCGCCGTATCACCTTATTAATCATTTGCTTTCCCTCCTAAATTCCGGGTTGACATGTTATGTTGATTATTATATCACAAAAAAATATATTATGCAAATATTACAATTCTCTTCTACCTTCTAAAGCCTTAGTTAAAGTGATTTCATCAGTATACTCTAAATCACCACCAACAGGAATACCATGAGCTATTCTAGTAACTTTAATACCTAAAGGTTTAATCAATTTAGATAAATACATAGCAGTTGCCTCACCTTCAACTCTTGGATTTGTTGCTAAAATAACCTCTTTTACTTGTCCATCCATAAGCCTTGACAACAATTCCTTTATTTTTATATCATCTGGTCCAACTCCATTCATAGGAGAAATTGAACCATGTAAAACATGATACACCCCTTTGAATTCATGCGTTTTTTCCATTGCAATAATATCTCTAACATCTTCCACAACACATATTACACTAGTATCCCTTTTAGGATTTGCACAAATCTCACATGGGTCTGTATCAGAAATATTAAAACACTTACTACAATATTTTAAATTTTTCTTTGCATTGATAATAGAAGAAACAAATTCATTTGTTTCTTCTTCTGAACAATTTAATATATAAAAAGCAAGTCTTGCAGCTGTCTTATGACCAATACTTGGCAAACGCTCAAAACTTTCTATTAATTTCTCAATTGATGGTGAATAAAGTGACATTAAAATCCCCCTAATCCAGGTATGTTAAATTTTCCAAGTTGATCTGCTTGTGCTGAATCTACTTTTCTTAAAGCTTCATTAACACATGTTAAAATTAAATCCTCTAACATTTCTACATCATCTGGGTCAACTACTTCTGGTTTTATTTTTATTTCTTTTATAACTTTCTCTCCTGATACTTTTACACTTATTGCTCCCCCACCTGCTGTTGCATCAAATTCTTTTGTAGCTAATTCTGCTTGTGATTTTTCCATATCTGCTTGCATTTTTTTAGCTTCTTTCATTAAATTATTTAGATTCATTCCTCCGAATCCTCCCATTCCTCCTGGGAAACCTCCTCTTTTACCCATTCTAAATTCTCCTTTCTTCTCTCTTTATTTTTTAATCTATTATATTAAATGGTATATCTGACTCATTTGCGAGATTTTGTAAATTTTCTTCTCTTGTCACTTTGTGTGTATTCTGTTCCGGTACAATATATTTTATTTGCATTTCTTTACCACACGCCATTGAAACCAGATTTGAGATTTCTCTCATATTTTCTTGCTTATCTAAAACTAACTTCCCAAATGTTGTCATACCATTTGGAAATTCTATTCCAACTGTCATATCATTTATTTCTTTTGCCCTTGTTCCCATTAAGTTAGTATACAAAACTCTTTTTCCTCTTTGCTTTAAATCATTTAATATTTGTGGCCAATATTCTTCTGAATTCTTAGAAAAATTCATTGTAGTTGTAGTATTATTAGAACTCAATTTTGTTTTTGTTTGCTTTATGCTATTGCTTGAATTACCTGAATTGTTTAAATTATTTGAAATGCCTTTTCCCATTATATTTGTAACACCTTGTTGATTTGCAGAATTATTCTCTTGCAAATTTCCCTGATTTACTTCTACTTGGCCTACATTTTTATTATTTCTCAAATAATTTTCAATTTTAGCAACTCTCGCTTCAAGATTTGAATTAAAATTTTGACCATTTTGTATTCCACTACTTTGAACGTTATCTTCACTTATAGCCCTAGGTTGGCACAATTTTATCATACCTGCCTGAAACATTATAGTCTTTTGAGTTGTCCTTTTAATGTCATTTTCCATTTCTGACAATTCATAGATTATATTAATAAGTTGTTCTTTGCTTGTCTTGTCCGCAATACTTTTTATTTGATTTTTCTCTTCATCATTATACATTTCCAATTTTCCAGCTGTTTTATAAACAAGAACATCCTTACAATATTTAATCATTTCCCACAATAAATTTACTATGTCTTTTCCTTCATTTAAAATAACATCTACCGCTTCTAATGTTTTATCAATATCATATGAAAAGACTGAATCAATAACATCATGCACTAAAGCTGTACTTGGTATTCCTACCAAATCTCTTATTTTATTTTCATCAATCTTATTATCTCCATCTTGAACACATCTTTCTAAAATAGAAAGCGCATCTCTCATTGCTCCTTCTGAAAGAATAGCAATTATATTTAAAGCCTCACCGTGTTATTTCTATTTTACTTTCTTCACATACTATTTTTAAACGTTTTATTATATCTTCATTTGATATTCTTTTAAAATCAAATCTTTGACATCTTGAAAGAATTGTCGCTGGTAATTTTTGAGGTTCTGTTGTTGCTAATATAAATTTCACATGTTCTGGCGGTTCTTCTAATGTTTTTAACAAAGCATTAAAAGCTCCTGTTGAAAGCATATGCACCTCATCTATAATATATACTCTATATCTTGCCTTTGTTGGTAAAAAATTAACCTCTTCTCTAATACTTCTAATATCTTCAACACTATTGTTTGATGCAGCATCCATTTCCACGATATCTGTTAATGCACCTGTCAAAGCCTCTTTACATATCTCACATTCATTGCAAGGTTCTCCATCTTTCGGATTCAAACAATTAACTGCTCTTGCTAAAATTTTAGCAGCTGAAGTTTTCCCTGTTCCTCTTCCTCCATTAAAAAGATATGCATGTCCTACTCTATTTGCTATTATTTGGTTTTTTAATGTTCTTGTAATTGCTTCTTGTCCAACCATTTCTCCAAATGTTAATGGTCTAAATTTTCTATAAAGAGCTGTGTATCCCATATTACCACATCCTACAATAAATAACTTTAAAAAATGGCTGATACTCAATCTCTCTATGGAAAGATTCCACATAAAGATTACTACTTATTGCTGCTCCCTTCCGGGCCTGACAAGATTCATAGGTCTCTATCGGACTCTCTCCATACAAAGATTAAGTTCAAACCATTTGTATTATATAATGAATTTTAGTATTTTACAAGTCAAAATCCAATTTTTTTGAAACAATTACAATCAATTTTGAATTCTCTTAAATATAAAATCACTCATATCAGTAATTTCTTCAGAAGTTGTACCTTGTCCTACAACATCACCTATAGGAATATCTAAAGAAATATTAGTCTGATATTGTTTTCCACTTTGTGTACTTATCGTAAAATCAAATGTCAATTTTGCCTGCAATTGTTCATTTGTTATCCCTGCTTTTGATAACAACTGTTGATTATTAATTTCTAAATCATCTGTTGCATATTCCATTAAATTATCATATGAACAACGAAAACTAACTAATCCACCTTGATTTGAAATCTCTAAATTTTTCAAATTTGATTCCATTCCCCCTGTATATACAATTTCTTGTACAACGTTCTCTTCTTCATTTATATATATTTGTTGTTCCGCTTCACTATCTGTTTTATATATTTTTACTTTATCACTATTTTGACCTTCAACTACAATATTATTAATTAAAACTGATGATATTGCTTCAGTACCATCATAATCATCATTTTTATCAATATATAAATAGATATCATTATATTGATATAAATCAAAATTCCATCTAGTGTCTACTGTTTCTTTACTTATTCCATCTGATGAACTAATAACTGAAATTTTTGTTAATTCAAAAGGCATATTTTTTTCGCCTTCTACATTATAACGCAAGATTAGAATTCCAACTACAAAAAATATTATTGCAATTATTGTTATAATCATTACTATATGAAATGATTTTCTATGTGTTAAATACTTTAATTTCTCTAACATTTTGACCTCCTAATCCCTTTTTCTCAATTCTTTAAAAAAATCTTTTAAAATCTTTTCACATTGTTCTTTCAAAATCCCATTTTGAACAGTTACCTTATGATTAAATGTAAAATCTTCAAATAAGTTTAAAACTGAACCAGCGGCACCTGTTTTTTTATCCATTGTTCCTATGTATAAATTTCGAATTCTAGAATTTATAATAGCTCCAGCACACATAGAACATGGCTCTAATGTAACATACAT
Organism: uncultured Clostridium sp.; assembly: GCA_946487895.1. Taxonomy (GTDB): domain Bacteria; phylum Bacillota; class Clostridia; order TANB77; family CAG-508; genus CAG-269. Next base: position 1,710 of record CAMLUO010000020.1, on the reverse strand, counting down.
ATCACAATCTAAAAGTCTCCAGGCATCTAATTTTTTACTTGCTTTTTGAATTGCTAATATTTCAGCATGTTTTGTTGTATCTTTTTTAGACTCTTTTAAATTATGTGCTCTTGCTACAATTTTTCCATCTCTAACAATAACACAACCAACTGGCACTTCTAATTTGTCATATGCTTTTTTTGCCTCTTTTAAAGCTTCTTTCATAAATCTTTCTTGTTCTTGCATAATTTTTTACAAAATATATAAATATATTTTCTACCTTTCTTATCTTTTAAATTAATTCTATTAACATACTATATTATACACTTTAATTGTTATTTTTGTAAAGTCCACATTCTATTAATTTATATACACTACATAACTTATATTGTATAGGTGTTTCGCTTGCAAAAATTTTATTATTTTCATAAACGTTTTCCATGCTTTTGTAAATTTCGCTAACCTCTTTATTTTTATTATGCTACTATAAAAAATACGTGTAAAAATATGTCACACAAATACGAAAGAATAGGGGGTTCAAAATGCAAATTCAGGCACATGAAGTAGGAAACATAGAAATAACAGTGTATAAAACTGAAGATGGTTATCCATTCTTTTATATAAAACCTAATGATGAATCATTGCTACCAATTGTTGATATTTTAGAAGATACATTAAAGCTTTATTAACTGTGTAGGAAATATATTTTCCTAAAATCGAAAAAAATGGATAGGTTGAAATTACTCAATCCTTCCATTTTTTATTTCTAGTATTCTGGTCTACCCAGAGGGACTCGAACCCCCATCGGTCGCTTAGGAGGCGACTGCTCTATCCTGCTGAGCTATAGGTAGATATTAAATAATTAAAAATATTATAATATATTAACATTAAAAAATCAATATAAAATTTTATACTCTTGACAATCTCTGATATAATATAAGCGGTGATAAAAATGCAAAGAATACTAAGTTATATGAGAAAAGCAATAGAAGAATATAAAATGATAGAAGAAGAAGACAAAATCGCTGTATGTCTATCAGGCGGAAAGGATTCAATAACGATGCTTTCAGCCTTTAAAGCATTACAAAGATTTTATCCAAAAAAATTTGAAATAATAGCAATAAGTATAAATCCGGGTTTTGAATTTTTTAATACAAAACTACTAGAAAACATATGCAATAATTTAGATGTACCTCTATTTATTGGAGAAAGTAATGCCAAAGCAATAGTTTTTGATATTAGAAAAGAAAAAAATCCATGTTCATTATGCGCAAATTTACGTAGAGGTGTAATAAATTCAATTGCAATAAGAGAAGGTTGTAATAAAATTGCATTAGGTCATAATCAAGATGACGTTCTAGAAACTTTTTTATTAAATTTATTATATACTGGAAATATTGGTACATTTTCCCCTGTTAGCTATATGGACCGTACTAAAATAACGTTGATTAGACCTTTAGTATATACTCCTGAAAAAACTATACGAAGTTTTGTACGTAAAAACAATATAGAAGTAATGAAAAAAGTATGTCCAATGGATGGAACATCAAAAAGAGAAGATATGAAACAATTAATTTTTTCTTTGACTAAAAGTATTCCTATGTTACGTGCTAACTTATTTGGTGCTATTCAAAGAAATTTACCTGATTGGAAAATAAATTAAAATAACTTTAATATTAATCGAGTAGAGAATAAATAATTATTTTATTTATTCCCTCTCACACCACCGTA
>CAMLUO010000019.1 GCA_946487895.1 uncultured Clostridium sp. | reverse complement strand
CAATACAAGAATGGTTAGGACATTCTAACTTTTCAACTACTGCAAATATATATGCTCATTTAGATAGTAATTCAAAACAGCTTTCAGCCCAAGCAATTACAAGTGCTTTTAAAACAAAAAAAGAAATTGAGGAATTAGGCTCTTCAACTTCTTCTAATAAATTAGTAGCTTGTGCAAACTAATTTTGGTGCAGGTAGTGGGAGTCGAACCCACACGCCATTTCTGACAATGGTTTTTGAGACCATCCTGTCTACCAGTTCCAGCATACCTGCATATTTAATTAAAATTTATATAAAAATACATTTGGTTAGATTTTGGTTAGATATTTAGTAAAAATTAAATTCTACCAAAACCTAAACCTGTATATTTATCAATACTTTTAAGAATTACTATTAAAAAAATCCATTTAGATTTTGAGTCATGTGCGTCTACCAATTCCGCCACATCGGCATATTAATTATTTCTGCACATTAAAAAGATATGTACTATAATATATTAGCACATATCTTTTAAATTGTCTAGACATTTTCAGTCTTTTTCTTCAAACTTTTTGTTCCATTTTATATCCTTATTTAACTCTTTCATAAGTAACATAGTCATAGTCAAAATCATTTTTATCGTCACTTGGACCTTTTTCTCTGCTAACTTCTTTCCATATTTCAGTATTAATTTTAGGGAAGAATGTATCTCCATCAAAATCTTTATCAATTTCAGTTACATACATTTTTGTTACATATGGCATTAATAAATTATATATCATTGCTCCACCTATAACAAAGTTTTCTTCTTTATCTTCTATGTATTCTTGTATTTCAAACATTGAATGTACAATTTTCACATTTGGATTATCAATTTTAAAATCCGGATTTTGTGTAAATACTATATGTTTTCTATTTGGTAATATTCCTCCTAGTGATTCAAATGTTTTTCTTCCCATTATTATATTATGGTCTGTTGTTAGTTCTTTAAATCTTTTTAAATCATCTGGTATGTGCCATATTAGTTTATTTTCTTTTCCTATTATATTGTTTTTTGCTTTTGCTACTATAATGCTTAACATTTTTATTTCTCCTTTTCTCTATTTATTCTGCTACTGGTATTTTTCCTAATTTCATTTCTTTATTATAATCATAACCTTGGATTTCAAAATCTTCTACTTTGAAATCATAGAAATTTTTTGTTGGGTTATGTATTACTAATTTTGGATGTACATCCATAGCTTCTCCATTTATTAATTTTTCTACTAATGGTATATGTCTATCATATATATGACAATCTCCTATATTATGTGTTAATGTTCCAACTTCTAACCCTGAAACTTGTGCAAACATGCATAATAATGCTGCATATTGCATTGTATTCCATCCATTAGCTGCTAACATATCTTGTGAACGTTGATTTAATATTAAGTGTAGTTTTCCTTTTTTTACTAGCCATTGTGTTGAATATGCACATGGTTCTAAGTTCATGTCTTTTAAATCTTCATGTACAAATATGTTTGTTAATATTCTTCTACTTGCTGGGTCATTTTTTAGTAGATATAATACAAAATCTACTTGGTCCATTTCTTTTATGCCTTCTTTTGTTTTGAATTGATATTTTTTTGCCATTTGATAGCCATATGCTTTTCCTATTGTTCCGTCTTCTCCAGCCCATTGGTCCCAAATATGTGAGTTTAAATCACTTATTTTATTTGATTTTTTTTGCCATATCCATAATATTTCATCAATTGCTCTTTTGACTGTGTTTGTATTATTTCTTAATGTTATCATTGGGAATTCTTTTCCTACATCATATTTGTTAGTTACTCCTACTATTGAGATATAATTTGCTTCTGTTCCATCTTCCCATCTAGTTCTGACTCCTGTTCCTTCTGATGAATATCCATTTTTTATTATTTCTTTACATGTGTCTATAAAATTTTTGTCCGCTTCTGTCATAAAATATCCTCCTTTATAAAAAAATTAACAAGAAATTTATCGTTTTTTAAATTTCTTGTTACAATATATATCATTTTTTCTTGCTAATTGCAAGCCCATCTCCTACTTCTAAGATTTCAGTTTCTAATTCTGGGTTTTCATTTACTTCTTTTATATATTCTCTTAAATTTCTAACAGCTGTCCTTTGTTTATGTTTGTTGTAATCACTCCTAACATAACCTTTATATAAAATATTATCTGCAAAAATAATTCCATTTGTATTTAACATACGTAATGCTTCTTTTAGGAAAAATGGATATTTTCCTTTTGCTGCATCTATAAATATTACATCATATTTATTTTTTAGTGTTGGCAATATTTCTACTGCATCACCTTCATAAATATTTATTTTGTTTTCTACTTCTGCTTTTTTGATGTTTTCTTTTGCTTCTTTTACTCTTTCAGTGTCTCTTTCTATTGTATCTATTTGCCCATCTTCAGCAAGTATTTCAGTAAAACATATTGCAGAATATCCAACTGCTGTTCCTATTTCTAATATTTTATGTGGTTTGTTTTCTTTTAGATATTTTTCTATTACTTCTAATGTGTCATCCATTATTATTGGTATGTGTTCTTCTAATGCTTTTTGTTTTATTTTTTCTAATTCTTGTTTGTTCATATCTATTTTCACCTTATGTTTAACCTACTTTATTTCTATTTGCTCTTTCTCTTTCCTTAGTATCTAATATTTTCTTTCTTAATCTAATTGACTTAGGTGTAACCTCAACCAATTCATCATCTTGAATAAACTCAATAGCTTTTTCAAGTGACATTTGAATTGGTGGAACTAATCTTAATGCATCATCTGAACCAGAAGCTCTAGTATTTGTTAAATGTTTTTCTTTACATACATTTATAGCTAAATCTTCTCCTCTTGAATTTAGTCCGACAATCATACCTTCATATACTTCTACACCAGGTCCGATAAATAAATCTCCTTTATCTTGTGCATTGTATAATCCGTATGTTACTGATTTTCCATTTTCAAATGCTACAATTGTTCCTCTAACACGTGCTTGGATGTCTCCTTTATATGGTTCATATGAATCAAATATATGATTCATTGTTCCTTCACCTTTTGTATCTGTTAAGAATTCTGTTCTATATCCAATTAATCCTCTTGCTGGGATTTTAAATTCAATTTTTGTGTGTCCATCTTCAGCTGGTTCCATATTTACCATTTCTGCTTTTCTTCTACCTAATTTTTCTATAACATTTCCTACGCAGTCATCTGGTACATTTACAACTAAATCTTCTATTGGTTCACATTTTACTCCATCAATTTCTTTGAATATAACTTTTGGACGAGATACTAATAATTCAAATCCTTCTCTTCTCATTGTTTCGATTAATACAGATAAATGTAGTTCTCCTCTTCCTGATACTTCAAAAGAATCTGGTGAATCTGTTTCTTTTACTCTTAAAGATACATTTCTTTCTAGTTCTTTGAATAATCTATCTCTTATATGTCTTGATGTTATGAATTGTCCTTCTTTTCCTGCAAATGGTCCATTATTAACACTAAATGTCATAGATACTGTTGGTTCGTCAATATCTACAAATGGTATTTTTTCTGGATGATTGAAATCACAAATTGTATCACCTATATTTATATCTGGTAAACCTGCAAGCTCAATAATATCTCCTGCTTTTCCTTCTTCTACTTCTACTTTATTTAATCCAACATGAGTATAAACTTTTGCAATTCTACCTTGTGTTATTTTATCTTCTTTTCCACAGATAGCTACTGGCATTCCAAGTTTTATAACTCCTCTTTCAACTCTTCCTACTGCAATTCTTCCAACATAATCATCATAATCAATATTTGATACTAACATTTGTGCTGGTCCTTCTTCATCGCAATTTGGAGCTTTAATTGTATTTACTATTGTTTCAAATAAGCAATGTAAATCTGTTGTTTCTTCATTTAGGTCCATTTTTGCAATTCCATTTTTAGCAGATGCATATACAACTGGGAAATCTAATTGTTCATCTGTTGCATCTAATTCGATAAATAATTCTATTACTTGGTCTACTACTTTTTCTGGAGTTGCTCCTGGTCTATCTATTTTGTTTATTACTACTATTGGTTTTAATCCTAAGGCCAAAGATTTCTTTAAAACTTCTCTTGTTTGTGGCATTGCTCCTTCAAAGGCATCAACTAATAGAAGTACTCCATCAACTGTTTTAAGTACTCTTTCTACTTCTCCTCCAAAGTCAGCATGTCCTGGTGTGTCTACTATATTTATTTTTATGTCATTATACATAACTGATGTGTTTTTAGATAATATTGTGATTCCTCTTTCTCTTTCTAGTGCATTTGAGTCCATAATTCTTTCTGCTACTTGTTCGTTTTCTCTAAATACATGGCTTTGTTTAAGCATTGCATCTACTAATGTTGTTTTTCCATGGTCTACGTGTGCGATTATTGCTATGTTTCTAATATTTTGGTTGTTCATTTTATTTTTTCCTCCTCATGGTTAGTTTGGGGACAGGTTCGGACTGACCATTTTTGGTCACTTTAGGGACGCCACTTTTATATTTTGCCCAATTATTTAATAAATATCATTCTCTGTCCATAACTTAAGACGTTTTTGGAAAAGTATTTGGATTTTCCTTCTTCCAGTATCTTTTCAAAAACGTCTATTTTTCTCATAAAATCATATAAAATTATACACCTATTTGGTGATTTTGTCAAACTATTTTGCAAGTTCAATAATCTTATCCATTATTTCTTCAGTCACTTTATCAAAAACTTCTTTATCTTTATTATTTTTATATTTATTGTAATCTAAAGGTTCTCCATATGTAATTGTTACTTTTCTATGTTCTTTTGTTCCACCTTTAATTCCACATGGTATAACTTTTGCTCCGCTTCTTACTGCAAAAAACGCAACACCATCTTTAGGTTTTTCTCCCTTTTCTAATCCATTTCTAGTTCCTTCTGGGAATAAAGCTATACAATCACCACTTTTCAATGCTTTTAGTGAAGTCTTTATTGCTGATACATCTTTTTCATCTCTTTTAACAGGGATTGCTTCAAATACCCATCCTAAAAATGCCAAAAATTTATTTTTATATAATTCTTCTTTTGCTAAGAATCTCATATCTCTTTTTGCTGTAACTACAATTAATGGTGGGTCTAAATAACTTCTATGATTTCCACAAAAGATTAAAGCTCCATCTTTTGGAATATTTTCTAATCCCCTTATATCTGCTCTATAATATATTTTTAACCATATATAAATTGCTCCTCTAACAATCCATTTTACTACTTCTTTGAATCCTTTTTTTATACTTTTCATTAAATTTATACACCTCTTTTTTATATTTAATTTATATCTTTATTTATAAATTTTATTCTAATTCTTTTTGTTTATTATATCAATTACTTTGTTTACAACTTCTTCAATTGTCATATCACTTGAATCAATATAAATTGCATCTTCTGCTTTTCTCAATGGTGCAATTTCCCTGTTTGAATCTCTGTAATCTCTATCTTTTATATTTTCTAATACCTCTTCATATGAAGTTTCAATTCCTTTTTCTTTGTTTTGTAAAACTCTTCTTCTTGCTCTTTCTTCTGGTGTTGCATCTAGATATATTTTTACATCTGCATTTGGAAATACTGTTGTTCCTATATCTCTTCCTTCCATTATTACATTTTTTCCTTCTGCGATTTTTCTTTGAATTTCTAGTAATTTATCTCTTACAACTTTTATTGTAGAAACTGGAGATACAAAATTATTTACATCATTTTCTCTAATTCTTTTTGTAACGTCCTCTCCATTTAAAAATATTTCTCCATCTGGATACATTTCAATATTAATTTTTTCTAATAGAGCTTTAATTTTTTCTTCTTCATCAATTCCTACATTTTCTTTAAGCATATTTAAGGCTACACATCTAAATGTTGCTCCTGTATCTACATTAACTAAGTTTAATTTTTTTCCAACTAATTTTGTTATTGTTCCTTTTCCAGCTCCTGCTGGTCCATCAATTGCAACTATAAAAGACATATTCAATCCTCTTTTCTTATATTTTTATAACTTTTTTATTAACTAAAATTTATGTAATCTTTCAATTTCCTAATAGCTTCCTGATTTGATATCATTATTAAAATATGGTATAATATATATGGAACTCGTTGTATGATTCTTGAAGGGAGGAAGATGTATGGCAATGATTTTCGGTGCCATATTGTATGTAGTCGGAATATCGACCACAGACGGTTTTGGAGATTTACCGTTTCTTGCAAAACTCCTGGCCTGGATAATCTTCGGAGCAATCGGAGCATTCTTTGGCAAATTAATCGATAATCTCTGTGGGTAGAACCCAAAATAGTCCTATTTCAAGACATAAGTGTCTTTAGATTTAGGATTATTTTTTATTTATAACCCTCACCCTAATCTTATTTTTCTGGCACATAAATATTTTTTGCAACCACATCTAATTCCACAACATTCATTGCAGTTAGTTTTTCTATCTCTTTTCTTGCCTTTTCTTTAAAATCTTTTATTCCATCAACCACATTATATCCATACATAATAGTTACTTCCATATATATTTTTGCACCATCACCATAATTTTCTACTCTTGTTTTTAATATCTTGTATATTGCTGGTGTCTGTGTTGCTAAATATTCTAGGATTTGTCTAAATACTAAATCTGATATTGTAAATTTTCCTAAATAACTAAATGTGGGTCTTATTATTGATTTTTCTGAAATGTATGGTTCTTTTCCTTTTCCTTTTGATTTAAATATTTGTAATGGGTCTAATAGATATCCTGAAAAGTCTTTTTTTATTTCAAATGTTGGTACTGGAATTACATGTTTCCCCTCTGTTACTCTTATTCTTCTTGCTGTTTCCATTTCTTGTTTAGTTGCAACATCAGTAATATATGTTGTTTCAGATATTTCTGGTAACCCTAAATTTTCCGCAATTTTTTTCACCATTCCATCAGATGTTCCTAATATTAATATACTTTGTGGTTTATATTTTTTCAATGCTTTTATTATTTCTTGTCTTTCTTCCTCTTCATAGAAAAGTGCATGTTTAACAGTTGCAACTTTTGTTGTTGCTTTTTTTGCTGATTCTCCTGCTACAACTTCATTATCTTTTATTAGTAATCCATCATCTATGATAAAATGTGTATTCTTTTCTCCTGCTACCATTTGTGCTCTATAACTTTTTCCAGTTCCTGATGGTCCTACAAATGCATATACTTTTATTTTTTTCATAAATGGTAACATTTCTTTTATCTCATCTAATATCATTTTTCTCTCCTTTTTTATGTCGTAATTTTACTATAAATTTTTTCTTTTTTCAAGAGGGATTAAGGGACGGAGCTTAAATCCCTAAAAACAGGGATTTTTAGGACCGTCCCCTAATCCCTGTTTAATTCTTTTCTTCTTAATTGTCCACATGCTGCATCTATGTCTGAACCTAATTCTCTTCTAATTGTTGCTACTATTCCATGGTCATTTAAGTAATCTCTAAATTTCATAATGTTTTCATTTGAGCTTTTGTCAAATTTTCCATTTTCTATTTTATTTATTGGTATTAAATTAACATGACATAACATTCCTTTTAATAGTTTTACCAATTCTTTTGCATCTTGTAAATTGTCATTATTATCTTTGGCTAATGCATATTCAAATGATATTCTTCTATTGGTTTTCTTTATATATTCTTTACATGCCTTCATTAGCTCTTCTATTGGATATGCATTATTTACTGGCATCATACTACTTCTTTTTTCATTACTTGTTGCATGAAGAGATATAGATAGTGTACATTGTATATTTTCTTCTGCTAATTGATATATTTTTGGTACTATACCACTTGTTGATATACTTATATGTCTTGCTCCTATATTTAATCCTTTTGGATTATTTATTATTTTTATTGCATTTACCACATTGTCATAGTTATCAAATGGTTCTCCTATTCCCATAAATACTACATTTGATTTTTTTTCTCCAGTGTCTTGCTCTACTGCTATTATTTGTTCTACTATTTCTCCACTGGTTAGGCTTCTTATGAAATTTATTCCTGTTGATGCACAAAATTTACATCCCATTTTACATCCTATTTGAGATGATACACATATGCTATTTCCATGATGGTATCTCATTAGTACTGTTTCTATTGCATTTCCGTCTAAAACGTCAAATAGGTATTTTATTGTTCCATCTTTTGATTCTTGTTTTTTTAATATTTTATAGTTGCACATTGTGTAGTTTTCTTCTAATTTTTTTCTTAATTCTAATGATAGGTTTGTCATTTCTTCAAATGCTTTTACTTTTTCTTGATGTATCCATTTAAAGATTTGTTCGGCTCTGAATGGTTTTTCTCCTAATTCTATCATTTCTTTTTTTAGTTCTTCTAGGTTATAGTCTTTTATGTTTTTCATTTTTTTATCCCTTCTTAAATTTTTATTTCTAATATATTATAAACTAATTTTGTCTATATTGCAAAGAAAAACAGGAAATATCTCTATCCCCTGCTTTTCTTTTTCAAAAGTCATGTAACTTTTGTATTATTTCAAACTTATTCTTTGATTAAGGTTCTCCTTGCATGTTCAGCAAATTTTTTATACTCGGGTTGTACTAAACTTATAACTGAATCACAGCCATATATCCTATAGTTATACTTCATGTTAACAGTATTTACTGTAGTATCATATATTTCATAATCAGCAAATGTCATATAATCCTCTTTTGCTGTGCACATGAAAATATGATCTCCTTTTTCTAATACAATTGCCCTTCCTTGCTTTTCTTCTTTGTTTCTAGAAAAGACCCTTATATATTGATTATTTTTATTTTTATCTACATATACTGCTTTTCCATCTTGTATTAAAATATCAATAAATTCAACTATGTTTTTCTTATTTTTTCTCTTTCTTAAGTCAAAAATTTTCTTTTCTCTTTCCTCACGATTCTTTGATAAATATCTTGTATTTACCTTTTGTAACATTGCTTTTATAAACATTTCCTTATCTGAGGTTAAAAGTAAAACCTTATTTTTTAGTTTTATGCAAAACTCAATTACTGCTTCATCAACAGTTTCATTTTCTTTCATCTCATGTTTTACCTTAAATAGTTCAAATGAAGAAAGATTATCCATTATGATATACAAAAACTCTCGTGCAGCCGCCGCTTGTTTTGTATTGTTTTTTTGAAGATTTGCTAATTCTTCTAACACAACATCTGTTAAAGCTAGTTTTTTACCCTCTTTTGCATATGTTTCTAAGATATGAAAAATATCCTCTGTATCACAAATAGAAGTATCTAACATAACAAAATAAGTGTTGTTTTTGCTTGGTTCCTTTTCTTTTTTTATTTTTTCTTCTTTCTTAGCAAGTTTCTCTTCTACTATTCCTGCTGTGAGTGCATTTACTTTCTTTAAAGTAGTTTCTCCGGGTTTCCGAATTTTGCTTTCTGTTTTTCTTTTTCTTTCTTTATTTCTGTTCAAATTTTCCTTAATCTGTTCAGCATCTTTCGGAAATTTTTTTAACATATAGTTTATTCCATTAGTATTGTAGTCTGTAATTTCTGTTAGTTCTTCTATTGAGCTACACTCTTCACTTGCAAGTTTCACCTCCTCTAACCGTTTGTTCCATTCTTCCTGTGAAATTCTCATCTTGTTTCCTCCTTATGTATTAGTTTGAAATAATTTTGTACTTAAAAAAACAAGTACAATAAAAATAGAATTTTCATTCTATAATTTATTGTACTACATTTACATAATTTTTGCAAATTTATTATTACTTTCCTTTATTGCTAAACTTTCTCATCTCTTTTGGTATTACAATTTTATTAGTTTCAACTCCTTTTACCTTTAATAATTCATCTAGTCTTTGCATCATTTCATATTCTTCATGAAAAAACAAGCTAAATAAAGCATCTCTTATTTTGTCGAATTTTGTTTCCTTTTTTATTACTAAACTAGTTTCCACTATTTTTTTCATAATACCACCCTATTTATGAGTATTATATAATTTATGTTTGAATTTTTCAACTAGGCTACCAATGAAATTTCCTAACAACTGCTTCTTTCACATCTCTTGCACAAAGTATTAAGCATAAAATAAAATTAAGAACAGAAATACTACTTGCAATAATACTCAAAACTGGATTATTTACCATCTTTTCTTCAATGAAAACTACTGGCAACATACTAAATAAAACAATAACTAATTGATATATTGCGTATTTAATGTACTTTTTATAACTTACAATAGTTAATATAAGCATTGTCATGTTAGAAATCATAATAATTATTGGGATTGCAATTTCAACTGACCAGCCCTTAAATCCTAACTTGTAATCTATAAAAACGGTTAGCAAAGATATTGCAAGTGTTTGTATTAGCACATGTCCAGCTATATTTGTGTTTTTCCTAATTGAATAGATTACTGTAATCCATATATATATAATTCCACCATTTGCTAAAGCTGCCCAAGATACATTTGGAGTTGTTAATTTGTTAATTAATATCAATATCATTGCCAAAATAACAGATGATAAAAATAATATTTTTATTAATTTTCCGCTTTTATTTGCACTAATTTTCTTTGGATATATCATCTAAAACACCATTACTTTCTATTTCTACATTTATTCCTTTTTCTTTTAAGAAATTATAAAATCCCTTTTCTATATTATTATCATTTAAAATTGATGTAAAAGTAAATACCATTTTATTTTCAAATGTACAACTTGAACATTTTATCTTTTCTACATTTTCTGGTGCAATTAGCATCAAAAAGTATTTTATATAATTTTTATATTTTCCTATAATTCCTATTCTTCCAATGTTTGAATATGTAATTGTAGTATATTTTCTAATTTCTAGGTAACTTAATCTAACTATCGGCTTTTTTAAAAATAGTGGTATAGCTTTTATAAAAAAGTTTGTCCCTAGTTTTACATTTGCAGACATCGTTTTTATAATTTCTTCTTCTTCTAATTTTTCTTTGAATTCTTTTTTCACAAATTCTAATATTTTATCAAAAGTGTCTAAATTGTCTTTTTGCATTTGAGCTTCAACTGTAATGTATGAAAAAAAATTTGACATTGTCTTTGAAGGGAAATATTTCTTTAAATTCACTGGTATACATACTTTTATTGGCTTTTGTGATTTACTTTTATATCTTAAATAATTTTCTTTATATATTGAATATATCAAAACTGCTGTTAAATATTGTGTAATTGTTGCTTCTTTTTCCTTGCTTAAAGCTTTTAATTTATCCATATCAATTATTTCATGTATTACACTTTTTGCTTGTAATGGAATATATTTTCCTTTTAATGTGTATGCTTTTTTTGTTGAACTATTCCCTTTTGCTTTTTTATCATAGTTTTTCATATAGCTGTCTTCAGTATTGTATTCAGAAGCTTCTATTTTTCTTGCTTTTCTTTCTTCTTTTAATATTTCTGGATGCATAAGTTCCAAATATGTATATACAATTTCTCTAAAAAACACATTCCCACTATTTCCATCTGTTAGAGAATGAAATATATCTATATTTATCTTATTATTGAAATATGTTACTTTGAATAGGTATCCATTATTTTTGTTTGGGTCTATGTAATTGCAAGGATAATCTTTTTCTATTTCGACTATTGGTTCTTTTGTGTTTTCTTCGAAGTAGTACCAAAAGAATCCTGATTTCATTCTTACTTTAAATGCTGCATATTTCTTTAAAGTTTCTTTTACTGCTTTTTCTAACATTTTTGGTTCTACATTTTCATTTAATACTACTGATAATCTAAAAACTGTACTATATTTTCTACCTGCTGATATTGGAAATATTTTAGCTGAATTATCTAGCCTTCTCCAGTCTAGTTTTCTTTCTTTTTCTTTCATTTTAATCCCTTCACTTTTATTATTTTTATCTATTGATTATATTTCTATTCCTTCACTTCTTCAAGCAAGTCTTGATAACCTGTCTCTTCTAGCTCTTTTCCACTATTATTATTAATAAACCAAATATGTCCTGCCCCTTCATATTCTTTGATTTCTAAGCTCACATTAACTTCATTTGCTTTTTCATCTAGAACATGCACATCTGGATTTAGTATATCATATGTTCCTGTGAAAATTGTTATATTTTTTAATTTTGATAAATCTCCATCTATTGGATTTACTAAATAGCTATCTATCCCATCTTTTCCTGCATATGCAATTCCAGCTATTTTTAATGATTCTTTATTTAGGTCTTTGTCATATTTTTGTACATTATCTATTTCTGGATTTTCTAGCCTTACATCTAACCATGGTGATATTAATATTGTTTTATATGGCATTTCTATATTTTCTTCACTTAGCCTTTCTAATAATGCTAAGCCCATTCCTCCACCTGCTGAGTCTCCCATTAATATTAGGTTGTTTGTTTGAACTTCTTCTATTATTTCTTTATATAATGGTGTAATCATTGTGAATACGTCTTTATATGTGTATTTTGGTGTTAATGGATAATCTGGAAGTATTATTGTGGCATTTGTGTCTTTAACTAGTTTTTCAAGGAATTTCCAATGATTGCTACTTGTTTCTGCTACATATGAACCTCCATGTAGATATAGTATTACTTTTTCTGATTTTTGTTCATTTTTTGGTGTTATGATAAATACTTTTCTTCCTATAAATTCTTCAGTTTCTAAATTGCAATCTATTTGTACTTCTTCTGGTGCTTTGCTTTCTATATCCATTATTAAGAAGAATGAGATAATTAGCATTATTATTGCGATTATTAATATTATGATTCCTATAATTGTTTTTGCTATTTTCTTTTTCATTTTCTCCCTCTGATTAATTTTTTATTTCTTTATTTATGTATCTATTTTATCAATTTATATATATAATATCAACACTTTTAATATTCCTAATTTAAAGATAAATTAAAATGTTACAACTCACATATGTTTTTATAATTTATAAATGAGCTAATAATATATTTAGATATTTTTAAGTATATTGTGGGGACCTTTCTAGAAAATGTTTGAACGTATGTGAATTACATTTTCTTGAATGGGGATTACTTAAAAATATATAAATATATTATTAGCTCTATATATTTATTAGCTGTGAATTATAATATTTTAAGATTTCACCTTATTTCTTTATTGATAAGATTTTATATTTCATCATCCCTGCAGGTGCTTCTACTTCTACAACATTATTTTTCTTTGCACCAAGCAATGCTTTTCCTAATGGTGATTCATTTGATATTTTATTTTCTGCTAAATCAACTTCTGTTGAACCAACTATTGTATACTCGATTTTTTCATCAAATTCCATATCTAATACTTTTACTATATTTCCAATTTGTACTGTTTCTGTGTCTATATCTTTTTCATCTATTATTTTTGCATATCTTACTTTGTTTTCTAATTCTGCAATTCTCATTTCATTTTCTGCTTGCGCATTTTTTGCTTCATCATATTCAGAGTTTTCTGATAAATCTCCAAATCCTAAAGCTACTTTTATTCTATCAGCAATTTCTGCTCTTTTTTCAGTTCTTAAATAGTTTAATTCTTTTTCTAGATTATCATATCCTTCTTGTGTTAATATAACTTCTTTTTCTTCCATATTTTTTCACTTTCCTTTCCTAAAACACAAATCTGGTTGGAAAAGAATTAAATTTTGGCTAGGAAAACAAGTTTGAAATTTATGAGGCGTACTTTCTGTACGTTGATTAAATTTCAAATGAAGTTTGACGACGCCAAAATTGTAATTATTTTTCAACCGTACTTTCAAATAAACTTTAAATATCTTACGGCAAAAATTGAAATTTGTCAAGCAAATTCCAACTTTTTTTAATTCCTATGCTATTTTATTAATTCTTTAGCTCCTTTTAAATAATCTACCCCAGAGAAAATCGTAGCTATAACTTGTATAATCATCATTATTGTAACAATAAAGTTTAGTACAAAATCTCCACCTTGTAATGTACCAGTAAAGCAATCTCCAAAAGCATGTAGGTCTAAGAATGCTAAAATAATTGCAAACATTTGAGTAACGGTCTTCAATTTTCCCCATTTTGATGCAGCAATTACTTTGCCACCTTTTTCTACTGAAACTAGTCTATATCCTGAAACTATAAATTCTCTTGCTAAAACTATTATTGGAATCCAAGCTGGTAATTTTGCCATCTCCACTAACATTATCATAGCTGCAAGTACTAGTATTTTATCTGCTAATGGGTCAAGAAATTTACCAAATGTTGTTACTTGGTTATTTTTTCTTGCTAAATATCCATCTAATTTATCTGTTATAGATGCTATAATAAAAATTAAATCAATTATTATATATGTTAATGGTATTCCCAAAATTTCAGTTTTTATTCCTAAAAAAGGGATTATAACCATAATTGGTACTAATATCATTCTAAATATTGTTAATTTGTTTGGCAAATTCATATCTTTTCCCCTTCTTACTTTATTTTAACATTTCTATAGCTTTTTGCAATTGTGTATCTTGACTTCTATCTACATTTAATACATTTTCTACTGTGTCAGGTAATTCTACTGTTTCATCTGGTTCTATTCCTATTCCATTTATTTCTGTCTTATTTGGTGTTAAATATTTTTCTGTTGTAATTTTTAATCCACTTCCATCTGATAGTGTTAAAACTTCTTGTATTACACCTTTTCCATAAGTCTTAGTTCCTACAATTTTTGCTTTTCCTAAATCTTTTAATGCACCTGCAAGTATTTCTGATGAACTTGCTGTATTTTCATTTGTTAAGATTATAACTGGCATATTTATTATAGGGTCATTTTTTGATTTTTCTACTGTTTCATTATTGTTTTTATCTACTTCATATAGTAAAACAGAATCTTTATCTGCAATATATCCTGCTATTTCTAAGGCTTCATCTACAATTCCTCCACCATTATTTCTTAAATCAATTATTAATGATGTTATTCCTTGATTTTGTAATTCTTCAAATTTTGCTTTAAATTGTTCTGCTGTTCCATCATCAAATGATGAAAATTCTATATATCCTATATTATTTTCTAAAACTTCTCCTTCTACTGGATTTACTGTGATATTTTCTCTTGTTATTTCAAAAGTTAGAGTTTCTTCACCTCTTAATATTTCTAATTTTACTGTTGTGCCTTCTTCACCTTTTATTTCATTAGAGATAGTTGAAAAATCGTCTCCTGTATATTGTTTTCCATCTACTGCAGTTATATAGTCTCCTGGCAATATTCCTGCTTTTTCAGCTGGGCTATTTTTTATTGGTGATAAAACCATTATTCTGTTGTTTTCAGTGTCTTTTACCATATATATTCCTATTCCAACAAAATTTCCCATGGTATCATCTAGATAGTCTTGCATATCATCTTTTGAAATGTATTCAGTATATGGGTCATCTAGACCTTCAATATATCCTTTTATTGCTCCTTCTTCTAGTTTTTCTTCATCTACTTCTCCTAGATAATATTTATCAATTATATCTCTATATTTTTCTAATGTGTTTGCTATCTTGTCAGTATCAGATGTTGAAAATAAACTGGTTTTGGCTAATGCAGAACCATTTGAAAAATATTGATACATTCCAAGAGATGTTAATAGAAATGTTACAAATGCTACTAATACTACAAGCATTATCATTTTATATGTTCTACTTTTTTCTTTCTTTTGTGTTACTACTTTGTAGCCATTATTTTTATTTTCCTCCATGCCTATCCTTCCTTTCAAAGTATTGCCTATTCAATTACAATGGACGGAATTAAACTCCGTCCTTTATTTCTAAACCTTCTCACTTCTCTATAATAATATGTAACTAAATTAGATATATTCTAGTTTATTAAGGTAAATAATTCATTGGGTTTTTCCTATTGCTATATGTTCCTGGACTTGTTCTTACTTCAAAATGTAAGTGTGGTCCTGTTGAATTTCCTGTACTTCCAACATTCATAATTTGTTGTCCTTGTGATACTTTTTGTCCTTCTGATACTCTTAAAGAACCTCTTTGACCGTGTGCATATAGTGTGTATAATCCGTTGTAATGTGCAATCATAACATATGTTCCATAACTTGAAGTTAAGTTCTCAGCAGTTACTACTATTCCATCTGCTACCGCATAAACTGGTTGTCCATTTATTCCTGCGCTTCCAAAATCTACTGCACCATGATATTGTCCACTAGAATAATTTATACCTGTTGTGATTCTTGTATATCCACTTGGTACTGGATAGATAAATCCTGATGAACTAACTGAGCCACCACCTGTTGAAGTTCCTCCATTAGATGAACCATTACCTCCTGATGGTTGTTGTTGCTTTAGTTGCTCTTCTATTTCTTTTTGTTTTTTCAAAATTTGAGCATCTAAGGATTTATTTGCTTCTGCTAACTCATCAATTTGTGCTTGAATTGTTTTTTCATCTTCAGTTAGTTGAGCTACTTTTTCATTTTTTTCTGATTTTGTTTGCTCTAGTTGTGTTGTTATACTTTGTTTTTCTGCTTTTGATGTGTCTAATTCTCTTTTGCTATTTTCTAAATCTGCTTTTGCTTGTTCAATTTCTTGTTTTTCTTGTTGCAAGCTATCCATTAGTTCTGTATCACTTGTTGCAAGTTCTGATATATAGAAGTAATTAGATATAAAATCTACTATATTTTCAGAAGATAGTAATACATCTAAATATGAAGTTTCTCCTTGCTCATATGCAACAACAAGTCTTGTATCTAATAATTCTTTTTGTTCATCATATTGAGCTTGTGCTTCTTCAATTTTTTTCTCTGACTCTGTTATTTGAGTATTTAATTCTGATATTTTTGCATCTAATTCATTTATTTGATTTTCATAATCAGATATTTGATTTGTAATATCTTCTACTTCAGATATTGTTTGATTTTTTTCTGCTGTTATTTCTTCCTTCTTCTGTTTATTTTCTTCTATTTTATCTTCATTTTCTGCTTGTTGATTTTTTAAATCATTCATACTATCAGCTGCCATAGTTACTGGTACTTGTAATAAAAATACTCCTATTAAAATTATTCCCAATGTTTTTAAAACTATTTTTCTCATAACATCTTCTCCCGTTTTTTAATTTTAAATTTTTCTTGGTGTTACTTATTATTGTGTAGTATTTTGTGTATTTTCTCCTTCTGTAGTAGTATTATTTGTGTCATTTGATGGTACTACTCCATTTGTTATGTATGGCATAGGATCTGTTACTTTTCCATTTATTCTAACTTCAAAATGTGCATGAGCTCCTGTTGAATATCCTGTTGACCCTACTTTTAATACAACGGTTTCTCCTTTTTTTACTACGTCTCCTACATTTACCATTATTTCAGAGCCATGTGCATATAAAGTTTGGATTCCACCACCATGATCTATAATTACCATGTTTCCATATGCTCCATTGTATCCTGCTTTTACAACAACTCCGTCATTAGCAGCTACGAAACTTGCACCCATTGGTGCTCCTATGTCAACACCTGTATGTAATTTATATACACCTGTTATAGGATGTGTTCTCATTCCATATTTTGATGTTATTCTTGTATATCCTGGTGTTGGCCAAGCAAACACTCCTCCTATATATTGTGTATCTAATCCTTCTAATGCTAATTTTAATATTTCTGCATTTACTTCTGCAAATTGTCTGTTATATTCATCTATTTGTGCTTGTATATTTTTTTCTTCATCTGATAGTTTTGCTATAAAGTTTTCTCTAACTGTTTTTGTATTTTCTAGTATTCTGGCTGTTTTAGTCTGGTTTGCTTTTATTGTTGCTAGTTGTTCTTGATTATTAGCTAATTTTTCTTTTTCTAGTTCAATTTCCTTTTTTCTAGATTGTATGTCTAATAATAATTCATTTTCGTATTTTGCTATTTCTGAAAGATAAGCATAATTTGATAGAAATTCTGCTAAGCTACTAGAACTTAGGATTACATCTAAATAGCTTGTCTCTCCTTCTTCATACATTGCAACTAGTCTTTTATCTAAAAGATTTTTTTGGTTGCTATATGTTTCTTCTTCTTGCTCTAATTTCGCTGATATTTCATCAATAGATGTTTGCAACTCTGTTATTTGTGTAGTTAATTCATCTAGCTCTGCTTGTGAGCTTTCTATTCTTTCATCTAGCTTTTGTACTTGTTGCAAATTTTCTGATAAATCGCTTTGTACATCTTCTAGCTCGCCTGTTGCTTCATTTATTTGATTTTGCAATTCTTGTTGCTTA
Source organism: uncultured Clostridium sp. (assembly GCA_946487895.1). Taxonomy (GTDB): domain Bacteria; phylum Bacillota; class Clostridia; order TANB77; family CAG-508; genus CAG-269. The sequence goes on along the minus strand of CAMLUO010000019.1, from coordinate 1,789 downwards.
GTTTGTAAGTCTGTTGCTTGATCATTAGTGTTATTAGTGTCTTGTGTGTTTGTTGTATTTTCTTCTGCATATACATAAGAAAATATGCTTAAACTACAAATCACAAAAGCTAAAACAATACATAAAATCTTACGCATGGTTTTCTCCTTTACACTTTTAAATATTTTCTCATAGAAATTACACTTCCTACTGCTCCTATACCTATTCCTAATAACATATATACAAGTATTATTGAGTTAAACATGTCTGAGAATGTTACTAAACTCATATTAATTAATTGCATGAATTCTGATTTTATTAAACTATCAGCTATGAAGTTGTATGCTACTCCTACAATAACAATTGATATTATACTTGCAAATATTCCTATTATCATACCTTCAACTATAAATGGCCATCTAATAAATCCATTTGTTGCTCCAACATATTTCATAATAGAAATTTCTTTTCTTCTTGCATGAACTGTTAGTTTTATTGTGTTTGCAATAATAAATACTGATATGATTATTAGTAATACTAAAATTACTCCAGTTACAATTTTTATTCCATTAGCTAAACTAATTAATGTATCTACTGTTTGGTCTCTACTTTCGATGTTTTTTATATGGTCAAAAGTTAGAATTTGGTCTTGTACTTCTTGACTTAAAGTTAAATCTGATAATGTAACAACATATGATGCTGGGAATATATTATGTTCTTCGTCATATCCTTCTAATGCTTCTGGATTGTCTTTAAATCTTTCTCTCATTATTTCTAATGCATCATCTTTTGAAACATATTCTACTGTACTAACTCCATTTATTTGTCTTATTTTATCTCCTATTTCGTCTATTTGTTCTTGTGTTGTATCATTATTTATAAATACTTGTATTCCTTGAGCTGACTCTACTTGCGCTACAAAATGATTAATATTTTCTCCTAATATTAAGAAAATTCCAAATATAATCATTGTTGCACACATTATCATAAGAGAAGCTCCAGTCGATTTTTTGTTTTTAAATACATTACTAAATCCTTCTCCAATTAAATATCCAAATATATTATATTTCACAATCATACCCACCTTTTTTATCATCTCTTATTATTTCGCCTTTACGTATATGGATAACTCTTTTTTTCATCTTGTCAACTATGTCTTTAGCATGTGTTGCTACAACTACTGTTGTTCCTCTCATATTGATATCATTTAATAGATTCATGATATCCCATGCTGTGTCTGGGTCAAGGTTTCCTGTTGGCTCATCTGCAATTAACATAGATGGATTATTTACTAAGGCTCTTGCTAAAGCTACCCTTTGTTGCTCTCCTCCTGATAATTCATGAGGGTACATTTTTGCTTTTCCACTTAATCCTACTAATGAAAGTACCATTGGAACTTGTCTTCTTATGTGTCTTGGTGTTGCTCTTACTATGTACATTGCATATGCTACATTGTCATATACTGTTTTGTCTTGTAAAAGTCTGAAATCTTGAAATACAACTCCCATACTTCTTCTTAAATATGGTATACGGTTTGGTTTTAAAAATGTTGTATCTTTTCCATTTATTATTATTCTTCCTGATGTTGGTTCTTCTTCTTTTAGTATTAATTTTATTAGTGTTGATTTTCCACTTCCTGATGAACCTACTAAAAATGCAAATTCTCCTTTATCTATAACAAAGTTTGCTCCTTTTATTGCTTTTGTTCCTGTGTCATAAGTCTTTGTTACATTTCTAAATTCTATCATTTTGTAACTCTCCTCTTACTATAAATGAACGATTATCTCTCGATATCTCCATTTATCTTTAT
>CAMLUO010000018.1 GCA_946487895.1 uncultured Clostridium sp. | reverse complement strand
CCCCCACTACGGACTTTCACCGATTAGCTAAACGACATGCCTGTCGCACTAAAAAAAGAGCCTCCTGCAGGCTCTTTTCCAAGTAAGTAGGTGTATTCAAAATACACTTAATTTTTCAATCTAATCCTACTTGTACACCGAACAAAGGGGTGTTCCCTTTTGGTATAATAATTGTAACATTTTTTCAAATAAATGTCAACAATCATAATTATATTTTATTCAAGGAAATTAATTTTATTCAAAAAATATTAAACTTCCATTATAATTGGTATAATCATTGGGTTTCTTTTTGTTTTCATGAAAATATAATCTCTTAAGTTTTCTCTTGCAGCTGATTTAATAGTAGCCCAATCACGTATACCTCTTTCTTCACATTTCTTAATTTCATGTCTTACAACTGATTTTACATCATCCATTAAGTTTTCAGATTCTTTTACATATACGAAACCTCTTGAGATAACATCTGGACCTGCAACTACTTCACCTGTAGATGAATCCATTGTTAAAACAATAACTATTAAACCATCTTGAGATAGATGTTGTCTGTCTCTTAAAACAACGCTTCCAACATCTCCAACTCCAAGTCCATCAACAAGAATTCTTCCACTTTGTACTGAACCTGTTAATTCTGCTCCATCTTCATTTATTTCAAGTATTCTACCATTTGACATCATAATGATATGGTCTTTATCAATTCCCATACTTTGAGCTGTTTCACTATGTGCTCTTAGTTGTCTATATTCACCATGTACTGGTATGAAATATTTTGGTTTTGTTAATGCTAAAATTAATTTTTGTTCTTCTTGGCAAGCATGTCCTGAAACATGTACCGCTTCTAGTGAGCTATATACAACTTCTGCTCCTATTTGCATTAAATCATCTATTACTTTTGAAATAAATTTTTCATTTCCTGGTATTGGGTTTGCTGAAATTATAACTAAGTCATTTTGAGTTATTTTTACTTTTCTGTGGTCTCCTGCAGCCATTCTAGTTAGTGCTGACATTGGTTCTCCTTGACTTCCTGTTGTTATAATTACTAGTTGTTCATCAGTATAAGTATTTATCATTTCGATATCTATAAATATATTTTCTGGACAATCAATATACCCTAATTCTCTTGCTGTTTCTATCATATTTATCATACTTCTACCACATACTGCAATTTTTCTGTGATATTTTACTGCTGAATTTACAATTTGTTGGATTCTATGAACATTTGATGCAAATGTTGCAACAACTATCCTTTTTGTACAATGTAAAAATAGTTTATCAAACACTTCTCCAATTGAACTTTCAGACATTGTAAATCCTTTTCTTTCTGCATTTGTACTGTCTGACATTAATGCAAGTACTCCTTGATTTCCTATTTCTGCAATTCTACACAAATCCATTATTTTTCCATCTATTGGTGTGTAATCTACTTTGAAGTCACCTGTGTGTAATATTGTTCCAGCAGGTGTTGTTATTGCAAGCATTACTGAATCTGGTATACTATGTGTACTTCTTATTATTTCAATTTTAAAGTTCTTTCCTAATTGTAAAGTTTGTCCTTGCATAATTTCTATTAATGTTGTACTTCTTAATAATTTATGCTCTTCTAATTTATTTCTGATTAGTCCTGCTGCTAATTTTGGTGCATAAATTGGAATATTTATTTTCTTTAATAAATATGGCACACTTCCTATATGGTCTTCATGTCCATGTGTTATTATTAATCCTTTTATTTTATCAACATTTTTCTCTAAATAGCTGATATCTGGTATAACTAAATCTACACCTAGCATATCATCTTCTGGAAATGATAATCCGCAGTCTACAACTATTATCTCATTTTCATATTCAAATACTGTTATATTTTTTCCTACTTCATGTAATCCTCCTAATGGGATTATTTTTAATTTTGAAGCTTTGAAAATATCTTGATGGTTTTTTCTTGTTTTTGATGAGTTTCTCTTTTCATTTTTTTCTTTCTTCTCTTTATTTTCTGTGTTAAACTCTCTTTTTGTTCTTCTTCTAGTTGTTTTTTTCTCTACTATTACATTTCCTTCTTCATTATTTATTTTTCTTACTCTTTTGCCTCCTTCCCCTACTTTTCTTGTTCTTCTTTCTTTCTTGTTCTCTAAATTTTCTTCTGTCATATTTTCTCCTTTCTTCTTATTATATTTTAAAATTTTCCGCGTTTATTAACCTTTTGCATTTTATAAATTATATAACATCAATAAGACTGCTCATGAATTTATTTACTTCATGAACTTTTAAAAACTAATATTAATATGTTTCTCTCTTTTATTAGTATGGTATAAACCAAAAATCCGATTACTATTATTTAATTTTCTCTCTTAATTATTTAAAACATTAAATTTCGTTTCTCTTTAAAAATCTCATTTCTAGCTCTAGGCTAATCGCTGTTTTTGATTATACTACATTTTGTAAAATTTGTCAAATTTAACCTTTAGGTTGTTTTTTCCTTATTTGTACGTATTTCATAAACTATTCTTTCTAAATTGTTAATTAAAAAATCTACATCTTCTTTAGTGTTTTCTTCTCCAAAGGTTGTTCTAATAGATGAGTTTGCCTGTTTTTCATTTAATCCAATTGCTGTTAATACATGTGAAGGCTCAGTCGACCCTGAACTACATGCAGAACCTGTTGAAACGCATATTCCTTGTTCATCTAATTTTAAAAGCATTGTTTCTCCTACTGCTCCATCAAAACAGATATTAGCATTTCCTGGTAATCTATTTTTTATTGTTCCATTAAGTTTGGTATTTTCTATTTTTTCCGTCACTTGTGAGATATAGTAGTCTCTTAATTCTGTTAAATAGTTTATATGTTGTTCTAAATTATTTTTTGCTATTTCACATGCTTTTCCTAATCCTACAATTTGTGCAACATTTTCTGTTCCTGCTCTTTTATTATTTTCCTGATGTCCTCCATCTATTAATCTTTCAAATTCTATTCCTTTTTTTACATATAATGCTCCTATTCCTTTTGGTGCATTTATTTTATGCCCTGATAAAGAAAGACTATCTATCCCCATTTTTTTAACATCTATATTCATATTTCCACATGCTTGAACAGCATCAGTATGAAATATTATATTATACATTTTTGCAATTCTTGCTATTTCTTCAATTGGCTGAATTGTGCCTATCTCATTATTTGCAGTCATAATTGTAATTAGTATTGTGTCCATACTAATTGTTCTTTTTAGTTGCTCTAAATCTATTACTCCATCTTTTGTAACATTTAGATATGTTACTCTAAATCCTTGCTTTTCTAGTACTTGACATGTATGCAAAACTGCTGGATGTTCTATTTTGGATGTTATTATGTGTTTTCCTTTTTTTCTATATGCTGTAGCAATTCCTTTTATTGCAGTATTATCACTTTCAGAGCCACAACTTGTAAAATATATTTCTTCTGGATTTGCATTTATGAGTTCTGCTACTTGTTTTCGTGCTTTTTCTATTGCTCTTTTTGCACTTCTCCCAATTGTATATAAAGATGATGCATTTCCATACTCTTCTTTTAAATATGGTAGCATTTCATCTAATACCTCTTCTTTAATTTTAGTTGTTGCAGCATTATCAAAATATCTAAAATCCATAATTTTAATCATCTCACATTCTTTCACTTTTTTTAAATTTAATTAATATATTATAGTAATTTATTTATCTTTTTGTTACTATTTCTTTAATTTTATCCATTTCTTTTATTGCTGCTTGATAACCATATTTATAACACTTATCTAGTTTTTCAAAATCTAAAAGTCCTGTTTTGTCTGTTTCAACTGTTAAGACATAGTCACTTGAACTCAAGCCTTCTTCTGAAATTTTATTACCCATGATATCTATTGTTCTCATAACTATATCCATGATATTACTTTCTTCAGTAATATCATCTGCCTTAAAATTAACTGCAATTACTTTATCTGCACCTTGTTTTTTTACTTCTGCTACTGGTATATTATCTAAAACTCCTCCATCCAAGAATCTAAATTTTTTGTATTTGCAGGGGCAAAAAACTACAGGAAAACTACTACTTGCTCTGACTGCTTTTCCTACTGTTATATCATCTATATATTTTTCTTTGTCTAAAACATTATTTGTAAAAATATATTCTCTTGATGTTTTTAAGTCCACTGCTGGTATTACTAATGGCATTTTTGTAATGTCTGAAATCTTTTTAACTCCTTTTCTACTTGCTAAATGATTATATGCTTCTTCTATTGATTCTCCTGTTTTTAAACCTTTTAAAGAAACTTTTTTATTTTTTACATATCCCCCTATTCCAGTTATTATAGGATTAGAGTTTATTTCTGTTATTTCTTTTGCATATTTTTTAAATATGATGTAGATATAGTATGGTGAATATCCGCATTGCATATAATGATGCAATTAGCCCTCCTGAACTAGTCCCTCCAATAATATCAATTTTGATTTTATTATCTTCTAGTGCTTTTAATACTCCTGCATGTGCAATTCCTCTTATTCCACCACCTGATAATGCTATTCCTAATTTCAAATTTTCACCTTCTTTTATGAAGTTTTCTTTTTATATAGTATTTACTAATTTTATGATTATAAACTAGAAATGTTACAATTATGTTTTTTTATTTATACAAAAAAGATGAGTAATAAAGTCCTCTAAACTTTATAAACTCATCTTTTCACTTTTCTATATTTCTAAACTCTTAAATCTTCAAAATAAATTTCTCCGAATCCATACATTACTTGATGATATGGTCCCATAAAAATTGGATCAATTTCTTCTTTTAAATCATATGTTGGTTCTAGTGCAATTTGTCCTTGACTATCTACAACTCCCCATTTTCCACCTTTTTTTATACCTGCATATCCATATTCATTAACTTCTGTAACTTTTTCATATTGATAATCAACTATTAAATTTCCTGATTTATCAATAAATCCCCATTGTCCTTGCTCATTTTTTGCAGCAAAGATTGAATTATTAGAAAATACATCTGTATTTTTTAGTTCATTTCCTTCTTTATCTAAATATTTAGTTTCATCATTATTAGATATTTTTATATAGTTTTCTTCTTCTGTTATAGTTGCTCCTGTTAGTTCACATGATAAAGTCATATCTTTTTTATAAATTCTTGTTGTTTGATCAACAACAGTTTTTATTAATTCTGTGTTTCCGACTTTTTGAATAGAATTACATTCAAGATTTATTTTTATTTCATCTTTATCATTTATTACTCCTAATTCTCCATTTTCAGAACTTACAATGAATAGGTCATTATATAAATATTCAATATAAACATATTTTTCTTCAACTAATTGTTTTCCTTCATTATCAATTATTCCATATTTTGTACCTACTTCATTATTAATTCTTATTCTGTATCTTTCATTAGAAGTATCTAAAATTGCTATATCTGGATCAATATTAGCTTCTGTTCCATTGTTACTATATACCGTTGTTCCTTGGTCGTTTTGTGCATATAGATATATTCCAGTAATATCTATTTGATTATATTCTACTGGTACTATAATTTGTCCATCTAATTTTGCAATTCCATATTTTTTGCTTTTTTCAACAACAAATACTTTATTTTTTGAATCATATGTTATTGATTGATATTCATTATTTATTATATTTTCTGTGTTTTTAATTACTCCATATTGACCATTTTTTGCAGCTATCAAATAAATATTCTCGTTCTCTTCTATTTCAGCTATTCTTTCAAGTTCATTATATTCTGTTGCAAGCAATTCTTTTCCTGTATAATCTACATATCCATATCTATATCCTTCTTCAGTTGTGTTTGAAACTATATATCCAGAATATTTATATTCATTTTCATCTGTGTAATATCCATCTACTTCAACTTGGTCATATTCTATATTTACTAGTTTATTTCCTCGAATATTAATTACTCCGTATTTACCATCTTGTTTTACTAACAGTTCTCCTTCTTTATATGGCAAACTATCTAATTCTTCATAAATCGCTTTTTTAATTTTTTTCCCTGTATAATCTATCAGACCATACTTTCCATTTTCAGTATATTTTAATACTGTTTTTTCATACATTAAATTACTCGCAATATTTTTTAATCTTATAGGCTCTATATTTTCATATTCTGTAAAAATTTCTTGTTTTTGATCATTTAAAATAGTTATATTTTCTCCTTGTTTGCAGAAAAATACTGGTATTTCTGGATTTGGAATTATTACTTCTGTATAACTTGGTTCAATAATTATATTTTGGTTTTTATCAATTATTCCATAAGTTTCATTCTTCTTTAATGTGAAATATTGATAATTTGTTATTTCTGCAATTTCGTATTTTCTACTATTTTCTTTTATAAAATAGTATGATATTGCTATTATTGCTGCAACTATTATTATAACTATTATACTAACCCATATTCTAAATGTTCTTTTCATATTTTTCTCCATTTCTAATTTTTTAATCTAATTATTCTCTTCTTCAGGTTTTTCAACATTATTCTTGCATGCCTTAATTTTTATAATTCTTCTATCTTCATATTCTTCAATTTTATATGTTACTTTTTCAGTATCAATAATTGGTGGTTCTTCGTCATCTTCTGGAATTCTTCCTAATTTTTCTTGTAAATATCCTGAAATAGTATCATAGTCACCTTCTGGGATATCTGCATCTAAAAGTTTATTAACATCATATATTGGTAGACTTCCACTTAAAATATAAGTATTATCATCTATTTTTTCAAATTCTTTTTCTTCTTCATCATATTCATCATAGATGTCTCCAACCAATTCCTCAAGTATATCCTCCATAGTAATTAATCCTGCTGTTCCTCCATATTCGTCTAATATTATTGCTATTTGCTTTTTGTTTTTCTGTAATTCTTTAAATACTTCATTTATTAATCTATTTTGTGATACAAAATATGCTTCTTTTACTACATTTTTAACTTTGAAAGATTTTTTATTTATATTTTTTAATACGTCTTTAACATATAATATTCCCTTGATTTCGTCGATTGTTTCTTCATAAACTGGTATTCTACTGTATCGATATTCTTCTTGTGATAATTCTTCTAAAAGTTCTTCTGTACTGATATTTATATCAACTGCAAAAATATCTTTTCTATGTCTCATTATTTCTGATACTGTAATATCATTTAATTCAAATACATTATTTATTAGTTCTTGTTCTTCCTGTTTAATTGTTCCTTTCTCTTTTCCTTGGCTAACCATCATTTTTATTTCTTCTTCTGTAACTGATTCTTCTTCGTTTTCTCCGACACCAAATATTTTAGATACTCCATTTGTACATGCTGTTAATAATTTTACAAATGGTGATGTTACTGTTGAAATTGCTCTTATTACTCCTATTGTTGCAAATGCTATTTTTTCATAATGCTTCATTGCTAATCTTTTTGGTACTAATTCTCCAAAAATTAATGTAAAGAATGATAAAATTATTGTTATTACTATGATTGAGATGTTTTTCCATGCTGATAAACTTATAAATGGCATTAATTGATATAAGTTTGGTGCAAGCATCTCAGCAAATGTATCTGATGCAAATGCACTTGATAAAAATCCTGCAAATGTAATTCCTATTTGTATTGTAGCTAAGAATTTACTTGGTGTTTTTAACATTTTTTCAATTTGTTTTGCTTTTTTATTTCCTTCTTTTGCTTGTTTTTCAATTTTAGCTTCATTTAATGATATATATGCTATTTCTGTTGCCGCAAAATATGCATTTAATCCTATTAATATGATTAATACTATTAGTTGTGCAAACATTTTGTTTTCGTCTCTCCTTTTTCTTTTTATATTGTACACATTATATATGTTTTTTATGTTTTTTTCAATAGATTTTTTTAATTAGATTATTATACCTTAAATCAAATATTTTATATTAAGTTTCATTATAAAAATTTTTTACTAATTATGAATGCGACTGGAATAGCAATAGAACTTCTTAAATTCGAAGTAATGGAGGGTCCTGTTTTCGGGAAGTACCATTGCTTTGATTTTAGAAGTTCTTTATGAATTTTACATACCTGTAACAGGCAATGTTTTAACTTGTTTTGATGTAACTTCTTTTGTTTTTTCTGTTTTATGAACTTCAATCTCTGGTTCATCTTCTTTTGTATTATTAACTTCGATAGTAATTTGTTCATGTAAGTCTAATTCAAAGTCAATTAATTGTTCGTATTTAGTATAACCTTCAATCCCTTTTGTTTCTCTCAAATAATATATTCCTGGAATAATATTATTTATTTCTATTTTTCCTTCTTCATCTGTTTTTAATCCAGAATATACTACATTTTTATTTTCATCTAATAATTCAAATTCTACATTTGCAAGTTTTTCTCCTGTTTCGTTATCTTTTTTTACTATAATGATTTTAGTTTCATTTTTTGGATAACTATCTTTTGTACTTCCACTACCATCATCATATGTTGCTGCTACTAATGCATAGTCTTGATTTGTACTATTTGGAGCTTTTCCATATAATACTGGTTTTGTTTCGATTTTTGTTTCTACTGATAAATTAAATTCTCCTTTTTCTGTAAGATTTTTTATAGGTATTAACACTTTAAATTTTTCTTCTGGTGCAAAATTACTTGTTTCTTGATTTTGTAAATTTGCTAATTTTATTCCACCTAAATCTTGATTATCATCTCTACTTAATGTTATGTGATATGATGTTATTGTAGTATCTGCTGATACTGAAAATGTTTTTGATAAGTAGTTTTTATCTATATCATCTTGTTTCCAATCATCGTCATTTTTATTTATTTGTATTGTGTTAGAAATTATTGTTTCAGTAGAATTTTGTGCATTAGCTATAATTTGTTTCATTGCATTTAATGTTCTTACTCCTGCTTCTCCTATTGGTTCATAGTCATTTATGTCATTTCCATGTATGTAACAATATATTGCCTGTTTTGTTGCAGTGAATGCTTCTTCTTTAGTTGCACATCCTAATTGTTCTATTGTTTTATATGGATATCCATTTATTAGATATCGCCACAAACCAACATCTTTAATTGTATCTTCAATTGAAACTGTATATCCATTTGTGTCTGCTCCGCTTTTTAGTTTTATCTAAACAGTATGCTGGATATGATACTCCATTATAGTCATATTGTACGTAATCTACAATTCTCGCTGAACCTTGATATTTTACTAAATATGGGCATCTTCCAATTGAATAAACATGAGCAGCATCCAATGTTACTGCATTTGAAGAGTTTATAAATACTAATGAACTTAGTAATATCAATGAACTGACTAAAAGTAGCTTTTTAAATATTTTTTTAGTTTTTGTCAATAAAATTCACTTCCTTTTTTAGCTTAATTTTAATTTTTATTGCTTCTTTTTTATTATTTTTCTTCCGTTGCTTGTACACATCTTCTGTACTTAGGTTCATTTTCAACACATGTGATTAATGTTAGTGTATTTTCTTCTGTATCTTCTAGATATGTCCAATCTGTATCTTCAATTATTACTTGTTTCTCAACTATATATTTACGTATTTTATTGTTATAACAATAATTAATGATATCTCCCTCTTTCAATTTCTTTATGTCTGCGAAATAATTATTTTCATATCCTCTATTGTGTGCTGCTAATCCTATGTTTCCTATCCAGCTTTGTGTTTCCTCAAAATGTCCAACATACTTGTCCATTATTTCTTTAGTTGTTCCTTCTTGTATCTCTGCTTTTAAAGAAATTGATGGAATTTCTATATACCAGTTTTCACTTCTATCTTTAGTTTGACCTATATAATTATCAATATTTTCTTGATTTTGAACATTTGAACTAATTTCATTAGATAATTGTATGTCTGATGTTTCTATATTATTTTGATTTACTGTAAATCCCGCTTTTAATGATGCTTTTTGTGACAAAAAATCTAAATTAGAATAACAAAAATTTATGATAAAAAATATTGAAATACTAATTATAAAAGTTAATACATTAATAAAAGTATTGGTATAAATATATTTTTTTATATTTTTATCATCTCCAATCTTATTTTCTTTATTGTTCTTTTGTGTGGAAAACTTGATTTTTTCGAAAAAATTTTTGAACAAATCTAGTTTGAATTAAATTTAACTCTAAAAATATTATATTACATTTTTTTCCAGTTGTAAAGCTTTTTTCATCGCATAATTCGACAAAAGTGTGTCGAACCTTTGTGTTTCTAAGTATAGAAATTTTATTATTTTTCTGTTTTTTTCATAATTTTTTCTATTTCTTCTCTATTTATTTCTGTTAATTCTGAAATTTGTTCTATTGGCATATTAGCTTTTAGCATCTTTTTTATTATCTCTTCCTTTCCTTCTCTTCTAGCTTGTCCCATATCGCTGTTATAATCCATTTCCCATTTTTCCCTTAACCATTGTAATCTTCTTTCTGCTTCTTCTCCTGTTAAGTAATTCATTTCTACTCTTGCTTTTTTTATTACATCATTTTTCTCCTCTGCCATTTTTGCTCTTTCCCCCTTATAATCATCTATAAATGCTAGCCATTGATTTATTTTATCATCCATATCTACTTGAGCATTCCTAAACTTTGGTAGTTCTATAAAATACCACTTCATATTTTTTAACATTTCATACTCTCTATGTTCTTTTAATACTATCTCTGTCTCAGATATGTACTCTTCAAATCCTAGCATTTCATAATCCAAAATATTTACTATGATTAATTTTTTAATATCTTTATACTCTGTTCCGCCTTTTGGTATCTCTTGCTATCATCTTTGAGCCATAATATACTGTTCTATTTTCAAATGATTCTTTCTTCTTTACTTGTAATTCTATATTCACAAGTATTCCATCATTCAATTCTGCTTGTAAGTCTATACTTCCACCTTTTTCATCTTTTGATAATCTTTCTAAATCTACTTCTTCTTGTATCCTTATTTGTTTAATTTCAATTTTTAATAAAGATTCTAAAAAATCTACTAAAAATTCTTCATTTCCTTTTCTTGAAAAAAATGCTTTAAATATTACATCATCTTTCAAACTTATTTCCTTTGTTTCTTCATTTTTTACTATTTTTTTATTGTTCATGTAATTCCTTTCTATTGTATCAATTAAATTAACAAATCAAAAGAAACTTATTAATTTAATTTAGCAAATTTAATAAATTTTCTAATCAAAATTTATTTTTCTTTTGTTTATTTGCTCCTTATCCTAAACATAATAAATTCAGTTCTTATTCTAATATCTAAACATTACCAGGGGAATTTTCAATCGATTCTTTATTCATGATTTTTGCAATAATGATAAATGATTATTGCTAAGACTTAAATTTTGAAATCAAATTAATACTTTGACTAAAATCAAAATAATCTAAAAACTTTGATTAGAATATTTATATATATAACATAATTTCCATTATTTGTAAATACTTTTTTTATAAAAAATATTAAAAAACTTCCCTAACTCTTACCAAGCTAAGGAAGAAATATACATCTTTTTTGTTACTTTTGCAAATTTCCTAAATCAAGTTCTATGTAGAATGCCACACCATCTTCATGATTTATAACGCCGTAATTGTTACCGTAATTATTCATAATTGCCCTTACAAATGACAACCCTATACCTGTTCCACCATCATTTCTATTTCTTGATTGGTCAATTTTATAAAATCTATTCCAGATTTTTGTCATTTGTTCTTCTTCGATTTGTTCTCCAGTGTTAAATACTTTTATTCTTACTTTATTTTTTTCTATATTTACTTCATTTTCTATTCTAATATATTTGTTTCCATACTTTTCTTCCACGTGTTTAATTGCATTTGTTAGATAATTTGTAATTACTTGTTCAATATAAAAATCATCTGCAATAACATTTATTTCTTCTGGAGTCTTAAATTCTACATTTGCTTGTTTTTCTTCTAGCATTACTTGTGATCTTCTTACTACTTCTTTTTCTAATTCAACAATATTAAATTCTTTGTCATTAAATTCTCTTTTTCCATATTCTAATTTCATTAAGTCTAATAATTTTTTAACAAGTTTATCCATTTTATTTGTTTCATCTAAGATTACTTCAGCATAAAATTTTCTGCTTTCTTCATCTGAATTTATGTTTTCAAGCAATCCTTCACTATATCCTTGTATTAAAGCAATAGGTGTTTTTAATTCATGTGATACATCTGATATGAAACTTTTTCTCATTTCATCTATTTTTGATTTTTCTTCTATGTCTCTTTCTAGCTCATTATTAGTTCTTCTTAGTTGCTTTATGGTCTTTTCTAGTTTTTCTGACATGATGTTAATACTTTTTCCTAGATTGTTTATTTCGTCTCCTGCATCTGTAATTTCGTATTTATGACTAAAGTCTAGATTTGACATGTTTTTTGCTATTTTGTTTAACTCTAGAATAGGGTCTGTAAATTTTCTAGATACATAAGAAACTATAACAGCTGCAATTAATATTGCAAATCCTGCCATTAAGTATAAGAAATTATTTGATATTTTTACACTTTCTTGTATTGATGTTATTGGGATTCTTATATATAGTAAATAGCCATTATCTAATACTGATGATAATAATATATATGTAACTCCATTATTATTATCTCTCATTCTTTTTATTGTATATTTGTCTCCTTCTTCAATTACTTCTCCTGATTCAGTATGGAATCTATTTGTCATTTCACTCATCTCACCTAATGTAGATAAAAAATCTTTATCAGAAGTATATACATTGATGTTTTGCTCATTTCTTATTAATATGTCAAAATTATTTTTTATAGCAATTTTTTCTAAAACTGAACCAATTGAATAGTTTTCGTTTTCTTCATTGTTATAATAATTATTGACCGTGTTATATACATCTTTTAATGCTCTTGTTTTACTGAATAAATAGAATTGTCCAAAAACAAAGTTATTTACCAATATTAAAAATAAAATTATTAATAAAATTACTACAGATAAAGTTATAAATAGTCTAACCCTTACTGATTTAAGAGCTTGTTTTATTTTCTCTATTTTTGCTTTCATTTTAACTTCGTTCCTTTCATAGACAAATAGCTTTAACTATCAAGCTATTTTACTTCGAATTTGTAACCTACTCCTCTCATGGTTTTTATATATTTACCTTTTTTTCCTAATTTGTGACGTATTTTCTTTATATGACTATCTATTGTTCTTGAATCTCCATAATAATCATAATTCCATACATTATTTAATATTTTATCACGTGATAAAGCTATATCTTTATTTTCTACAAGATAAGTTAATAGTTCATATTCTCTAAGGCTAAGCTCAATTGGCTTTCCATCTACTTTTACTGTTCTTCCTTCTTTATCTATTTCTATTCCACCATAGTCTTTCACATCTTTTACATCTGGAGCAGTTCTCTTCAAAATTGCTTCAACTCTTGCAACTAATATTTTAGGGCTAAATGGTTTTGATATATATTCATCAACACCTAATTCAAACCCAAATAGTTCGTCTTGTTCTTCTCCTCTAGCAGTTAGCATGATTATTGGAACTTTTGAAGTTTGACGGATTTGTCTTAGAACTGACCATCCATCTAATTTAGGCATCATAACATCTAACAAAATTAATGAAATTTTATTTTGATTTGATTCAAAAACTTCTAATGCTTTTTCTCCATCTTCTGCTTCTAAAGTAGAATATCCTTTTGCTGTTAAAAAGTCTTTTATTAACTTTCTCATTCTTGCTTCATCATCTACAATTAAAATACAATCATTAATCATTTTAACCTCATTCCTTTTATTTATTTTACACATTCGATTTTACGTATATTATACTTTAAATTTATGTCTAAATTGTGAATTTTTTATAACATTTGATTTCTATTCTAACATTAAAAGAGTATCTTCATGATACTCTTTTGTATTTATTGACACATTTGCTATTTACTTCTAACATATACATTTTGCGTATCATACGCTACCTTTATATTTTCTTCTTCTAATATCTTCATTAATTTATAATTTATATCTTCACATTCTGCTAAATAACTATCATATCCAACTGAATCTGTATATGTGTATATTAGCATATTAATTCCTTCTTCATTAATATTGTCAAACCTTACAATTGTTTCTTCATCTAATATACTTTCTCTTTCATGTAGCATTTTTTCAACTCTCTGTTTCAATATTTGTAACTTTTCTACTGGTGTGTCTAATTCTATTCTTAGGTTTACCTTATATCTTCTTCGTTCCATTTTACTCCAATTGATTACTGATGAATCTGCAATTTTTGAATTTGGTACATTTAAAATTGAATTTTCGAATGTTCTAATTCTTGTAGTTCTAAAGGTAATATCTTCTATTGTTCCTTCATATGAATCCATTTGAATCCAGTCACCTACATTAAATGGTTTGTCTAAAAATATTACAAAACCTCCAAATAGGTTTTTTGCAGTATCTTGGGCTGCTAAAGTTATAATTACTCCACCTATACCTAATCCAGCAATTAATCCAGTTAAATCAATTCTAAGTAATGCTAAAACTATAAAGGCTGTAATGATATATATTATAGCTCTTACTATTTTTAAAATAAATTCAAGGGTTGTATCATCTATTTGTCTTTTAGACTGTTTTCTCATTTTAGATACTAATGATGACTTTATAGTAAAACTTTTTGCAAGTCCTATAGCAAATGCAATTACACTTATTATTTGAAATGCAATTGTTACAAATCCCATTACTTCTTGGCTTAAGTTTAGTGGTTTCTTTAAAAATAGAACTGCTAAATAAATTCCCAAAATTATAAAGAATACTTTTAATGGGCTATAAAATGCACTTTCTCTTATATCTTTAGCTTTTTTAGATTTTAATTTAAACATTCTAATAATTGCATATGCAATTGTTGAACTAAATATTCTAAATACTATTATTATTCCTATTGCTATGATTATATCTATTATTTCTAATGAAGTAATACTACTTATAAATTCATTAAATTGCTCCATTAATAGTCCAACTCCCTTCTATCCCATATAGTCACGCAACTTCTTACTCCTACTAGGATGTCTCAACTTTCTCAAAGCCTTAGCTTCAATTTGTCTAATTCTCTCACGAGTAACCTCAAACTCACGTCCTACTTCTTCCAAAGTTCTAGCCTTACCATCTTCTAGACCAAATCTCAATTTTAGAACTTTAGCTTCTCTAGGTGTTAAAGTATTCATTACTTCTTCTAATTGTTCTTTTAATAAAGTATATGCTGCTGAATCATGTGGTTCTGGGCTATCCTCATCTTGAATAAAGTCTCCTAAATGACTATCATCTTCTTCACCAATTGGTGTTTCTAATGATACTGGGTCTTGTGCTATTTTTTGAATTTCCATTACCTTTTCTACTGGTATTTCCATTTCAGCTGCAATTTCTTCTGGGGTTGGTTCTCTTCCCATTTGTTGTAAAAGATGTCTTGAAGTTCTAATTAACTTATTAATTGTTTCTACCATATGAACTGGTATACGTATTGTTCTTGCTTGGTCTGCTATTGCTCTTGTTATTGCTTGTCTAATCCACCAGGTTGCATAAGTACTAAATTTGAATCCTTTTGTGTAGTCAAATTTTTCTACTGCTTTTATTAATCCCATATTACCTTCTTGGATTAAATCTAAGAATAACATTCCTCTACCAACATATTTTTTTGCAATACTTACTACTAATCTCAAGTTTGACTCTGCTAATTTTTGTTTTGCTTCTTCGTCACCTTTTAATATTCTTTTAGCTAAATCTAATTCTTCATCAAATGTTAGAAGTGGAATTCTTCCAATTTCTCTTAAATACATTCTAACAGGGTCATCTACATTTATTCCTTCATAACTTGTATCTGTAATCTCATCTAGTTTTAAGTCTTCAACTTCTTTTAAATCCTCTATATCTGGTTCTTCATCTAAGTCATCGTTTAATAAATCCACTCCTAGTTCTTCAAAAGCATCAAATACTTTATCAATTTGGTCTGGATTCACATCATCTAATTCAGAAGCTAAATCTCCAATTGTAATTGTTCCTTTTTCTTTAGCTTTTTTTAATATATTATTTACTTTTTCATTTTTTAGTGTATCATCATCTTTTTCTTCATTTTTGGCTTCATTATTTTGTTCTTTATCTTGTTTTTTATTTTCCTTTTCTTTTTCATGCTCTACCGCTTTTTTCTTTGCAATTTTTCTTGCTTTTTCCATTTTTTCTATTTTTTCACTATCACCAGTTTTTTTATCTTTCTTATTTTCTTTTTTTATTTCATCCTTTTTCTTTGTTGTTTCTTTCTTTGCTTCACTTTTCTTTGCTTTTTTTGTTGTTTCTTTCTTAACGCTAGTTGTCTTTTTTTCTTCATTTTCTTTTAATTCTTCTTTTTTCTTTGCCATCCTTATTATCATTCCTTTCTCAAGTTTTATCCTTTATTCCTATTTTAACTTTGATATTTGAATAATTACATTATTTAATTCTTGTCCTAAAGCATTTCTCTTTATTTCATCTGTTTCATTTTCCATAAGTTCAACAAGTTCAAACTTTCTACTAGTTAATTTGTCTTTTTCATAACTTTTTATTATATCATCAATAGCTTTTTCCATATTGTCTATTTCATAATCATCTGCCATTATTTCAGTAATTCTACCTTGTTCTTCTTCATCTAAATTGTCTATAACACTATTAATATTACTATTTCCTTTTCTGAGTTCTTCATACAATTTTTGAGCAATATTTTTATTTATATTATCTTTAAAGTCTTCTACTTTTATATTTTTTTCTATTATTTCAAAAATATTTAATTCACCTGTTAAAAGTAGTGATAATATAGTATTTTCTCTTTTTTTAATTGTTTCTGACACTTGCTCGTTGTTTTCATTGTGTTTAATAACTGGTTTTGCTTTTTCTAATATTTTTTCACTTTTAGAACTATTATATGTTAGTTTATTTACTTCTGCATATATTGCTTCTTTTGATGTTTCATATTCTTTCGCAATTTTTTCAATGTACACTTCTCTTTCAATGCTATTATCAATTTTTGCTATAAGTTTTGCAATTTCATTTAAAAATTTGATTTTATCATTTACATTTTCTAAATTCAAATTTTGTTTTAAAACTTTTACTTTGAATTCTATTACTGATAATGCTTTATCTATCAAATTTTTGAATCTTGCATTTCCATATTTTACGATATATTCATCTGGGTCTTTTGCACCTTCCATTTGCAATACTCTTATATCACATCCCATATCTTGCAATATGTCTAATGCTCTTATTTTTGCATTAAGTCCTGCTTCATCTGAGTCAAAACTTAAAATTATCTGGTCTGCATTTTTTCTTAGTAACCATCCTTGTTGCTGTGTTAATGCTGTTCCAAGTGGTGCTACTACATTTGTGATTCCTCTTTGATGTAATGAAATAACATCCATATATCCTTCCACAATTAACAATTGCTTTAAATGTCCTTGCTTTTTTGCAACGTTTAATCCAAATAAATTTCTTCCTTTACTATATGCTACATTTTCTGGTGAGTTTATGTATTTGGGCTTAGAGTCATCTAAAACTCTTCCTCCAAAAGCAATAACTTTTCCTCTTGCATCACAAATTGGAAACATTAAACGATTTCTGTATCTATCTATATATTGTCCTCTATCATTTTTATTAACTAAACCAGATTCTAATATTTCAGGCTCTTCAAATCCTTCTTCTTTTAATTTATGATATAATTCATCAAACTTTCCTGAATATCCGATTTTAAATGATATTAATGTTTCATTTGTTAATTTTCTTTTCTTTATGTATTCTTGAGCAATTTTTGATTCTGGATGATATAAATTTTCATGATAAAAATTTGCTGCTACTTCATTTACTTTTAGTACTTTACTTTTTAATATTTCTTTTGCTGTATCTACATTATTTTCTAAAGTTGGTAATTGTATATTTGCTCTTTCGGCTAAAGTTTGAACTGCTTCTACAAAGCTAATTCCTTCTATTTTCATTAAAAAAGTAAATACATTTCCTCCAACTCCACATCCAAAACAATGAAATATTTGTTTATCTGGTGAAACTGAAAATGAAGGTGATTTTTCATTGTGGAATGGGCATAATCCAAAGTAGTTTCTTCCACTTCTTTTTAAATGCACATATTGTGATATTATATCTACTATATCATTTGATTGTCTAACTTCTTCTATAATTTCATCACTATATCGTGGCATTTTTACCTTCCTTTCCTCATTTCAATATGCATATTTATATTATTCGACGCATTTGACATAAATTCCTTCTTATTACTTAAAAAAATTGTCAAGTTTTTAAAATTTGACAATTTTTTAATAACTAATTATTTAACAACATCATTCTATTATCTAATTTTTGAATTGCTTTTGCACAATTTACCCACTCTTTTGATGATTTTTTGTCAATTTCTTCTTCTGGTTTGTATTTCATTTTATGTTCAAGACTAGCCCAAAAATCCATTGCAATTGTTCTTATTTGAATTTCTACTTTTACATATACTATATTTTGTGATAAGGTTACTGGCACTTCAACTATTAAATGATAGCTTGAATATCCGCTTTCTTTTGGATGTGTAACATAGTCTTTTTCTGTTATTATATTTATTCCTGGCAATTTTTGAACTAGATTCCTAATTGAAAATATATCTTTTTTTAATGGACATATTATTCTTACTCCAGCTATATCATTTATATTTTCTATCATTTCATGATAATTTAGTTCTAAGTTTCTTTTTTTCATTTTTTGCATTATACTTTCTGGTTTTTTTATTCTTGTGTTTATATGGTCTATTAAGTCATAATTATAGAATAATTTGTATTCATCTTGTATTATTTCTATTTTTGTTTGTAATTCTTTGATTGCTGTTGAGTAAATAAACATCAACTTTTCAAATGTTTTATCATCTTTTTTCAATTCTTTATCATAATCTAAAAAGTTTTTTATTTCCATCAGGTCTGTCGGTTCTTCTTTAATCTTCTTTCTTTTCATTTAATTCACCCTTTCTAGGTTTATTTTTTGATATTTCCTAGTTATTATATTTGTTTGTTTTTTGATTTATGCATATGTTATCCAAATATTGTTATCAAAAAATAGTTTAATTGTGTTTTTTAGGTGAAAAATGTTTTAATATTTTATTAAGATATTTTAAAAAGATTTTTTATATCATTTAAAGTTCCTGTTTTCTTTTCCCCTGTTCTTACATTTTCAAGTTCGAACTCTTCACCTGATTGCTTATTTCCAATAACAACTAAATATGGTGTACCTAAAATTTTGCAATCTTTAATTTTCATTCCCATTGTGATATTTTCTCTATCATCTAAGATTGCCTCAATACCATTTTCTTTTAGTTTGTTATATAATTTTGTTGCAAATTCTAGTTTTTCTTCATCTTCCATTTTTGGAACTATTTGAACTTTGAATGGAGCTATATTTTCAGGTAAAACAATTCCTTCTATTTCTTCTTTTTCATTTTTTAGTATTGATTCTTCATATAAAGCAGCAACTGTTCTACTAACTCCTATTCCATAGCATCCCATATAGTATAATGCTTCTTTTCCTTCTCTGTTGATGTATTTTCCGTTCATCATTTCTGAATATCTAGTACCTAATTGGAAAATATGTCCTAATTCCATAGTTCTAATTTCTTTGAATCCTGAAATATCTTCTATTCCATATTCTTCTTTTAGATATTCTTGATAGTTTTCTTTTTCTAATATTTCTGTATTTAGTCCAATTCCTGTTTTTTCATCATATAAAATTTTATCTTCACCTTGTTCAGAAATCAGCATAAATTCTTCTGATTTTTTACCTCCCATAGCTCCATTATCTGCTACTATTGGAATCACTTTTAAACCTAGTCTTTCAAATATTTCTAAAAATGCTTTTCTTATATTTTTATATGACACTTCCATTCCTTTTTCATCTTCATCAAAACTGTATGCATCAAGCATTGGGAAAGACTTTCCTCTTAATAAATATCCTCTTGTTCTAATTTCATTTCTGAATTTTTCTCCAATTTGATAATATGTTACTGGTAAATTTTTATATGATTTTAATTTTTCTCTTGCAAATTCTA
>CAMLUO010000017.1 GCA_946487895.1 uncultured Clostridium sp. | reverse complement strand
AGGGCATGGACACTATAACTAAAAAGTCTTCTATTATATATACATTACTTATGAAGCAAAAATTCTACCCAAATTTGAAAAAAATTTTAATTTCTTGAAATTAAGTATGATTTATGGTAAACTATTATCATAAATTTATCTGGTAATATCCAGTTCATATAGATGTAACTAATAAACGAAGTTGTTAAGTTAGGAGGTAGACTTATGAGTATTAGCAGAATATTAAAAAAAGTTGCTGAAAAAAGTAATGGTAAAATGCGTATAGTAAAAGTGCCACCAAAGAAAAGGCCTACTGCAGAATCTTTAGAAAAATTGGAAAGAGAAATTGGTGCACAAATTGATGTAAATAGAGCAATGGAACACAGAAGTTATATTAATGCTAGTAAGAAATAAGTTAGATGCTTGTAAACAATAATTTGTTAAGGAGGAATAAGGTTATGGAAGAATCAAAACTGGAAAATGTACTGGGATTTTATTACGAGACGATTAAATTAAAAGAAGTGGAACGTTCTGGATGGAATACTTGGAATGTATCAAGAGATAAAAGAGTAGAATCAATACCGGAACATGTTTATGGTACACAACAATTAGCATTTGCTATCTATTCTGAATTTGACATAGATATTGACATTTTTAAGGTCAATTCTATGTTAGCCTATCATGAGACAGAAGAAATCAACATAGGAGATTTAAATCCATTTAGTGGAGTTAGTGCAACTCAAAAAGCTGAACTTGGAAGTGAAGCTGTTGAAAAAACTGTAGCTAATATGAAAAAAAAGAGTTTAATAACGTCTCTAATAGATGAGTTTAATGAAAGGAAAACACCAGAAGCCCAATTTGCTTATCTTTGTGATAAAATGGAAGCAGATTTGATGGCTAAAAAATATCAGGATGAAGGTAGATTTTCTTTTGACAAAGTTTCTAGTCGAATTCTGAATGATAAAAGAGTTCAATCAATTATGAGCAAAGGTGCTATAACAGTAGCAGATATCTTTATCGAATATGATGTACCAAAATATTCACAAAGCCCAATTTTTTCCGAATTAATTCAATTTTTAAAAGATTATAAACAAACTAAATAATTTCTTCTGTAACAAAAATGCCTCTAACTTATCATTTTTTAATTTGTTAGGGGCATAAATATTTAATTATAAATGATAAACTTTAAACTCTTTTATATACTTTTCAAAATCAACAACATTTATCTCTAAAATTGGAAAATATTTATTTAAAATATTAGTTACATTCTTTGAACAAATTATATGTAAATTTTCTATATATTTTTTATTTTCCCTACAAAAAGTTATTAACTTATAAATCTTTTCACAATCAATAAATGGCAAAAATGTGATAAATTGTTTATTTTGAGTTTCATAATCACAAAAATACCACTTACTAATAAAAGAATTTGTATATCCAAATTTATTTAAAATCTTTCTATAATCTATTTTAAATTGTTCACTAAATAAATATATCAAGTTTTCAAAAGGACATGAAAAAATAATAAATTGATTTGAACCAAAGGCATAATCTTTTATATTTATCATATTTATATCTTCAATAAATAAAATAGCCTGTTTATATTTTTGTTCTTTTTGAAAATCATAAATAATGGAATTGCAAAATCTTTTACTACTTTTCTTTGAAATATAATATACTAAGTAATCATTTCCATTAAATTTTATGCTACCGATAAATGGTCTTGATTGTGTTCTAAAATGAGTAAAATCTTTTAATTCAAAACTAGGGGTAAATTCTATACCATTTCCAATAAAAAGACTTGCTAAAAGGCTAATAGTAGTCATTCTTTTTACATATTCTTTTTTGTAAGATGGTTTTGAATATATATAACCCAACTCTTTAATATATTTTTTACCAACTTGTCCTAACATTAGATACTTCGTTTTATATCTTCTTAAATATCCTTTATCAACTAATCTTTTTACAACAACTTGATAATACTTTTTATTACCTAATAAATATTTTATATTTGTACTTAATAAAATCTTAAATCTATAAACAAATAATACAATATCTTTTTCATAATCTTTCATATAAATCACCCTTTCTAAATCAAACTATAATAAATCAAATAATTTTTTTAATAATTAATCCGTAAGTGTACCCGGCTAGGTTGGCGATATGGCTATCACCAACCTAACCACCACACAAGAAACTGTCGTTTTTAACATCAAAAAAACACTTATTTTTATTAAAATATCAATCATCTTATAAGGTAGTAGGAAATGTCGTAAAATTAACCTTTGAAATTTTCAATAACTCCCATATTTTTAAATACAATATATGGAAAATACAAAATGAATAGTTACCTAAAAAATTTTCTTTTAGGATAGATAACAAACACACACCACATGGGGTAGATGTATATCCACAAGCAGCAGCAGGATTTCCCTTTAATGCAGGAGTACTTGCATGTAAAGGAGACCCAATAGCAAACTTGCAAGAAGACTTAGCAGCAGAACAAAAAGCAAGAGCAACATATGAAAAATTAATAGACTTATGCCGAGATAATCCAGATGTATTAGACCCACTAAGATATTTAAGAGAAAGAGAAATAGTACACTTCCAAAGATTTGGTGAAGCATTAAGAGGTGTTCAAGACAAATTAGCTGAAAAGAAATATTATATGAATAATAATAACTGCTAACTTTTAATCAAAATTCATATTAAGAAAAAAACTGCATTCTATAGTTAGTTAAAGAATGCAGTTTTGATATTAATTATTGATTTTTAATTTATACAATATTTGTATTTTTTAATTATTTATCTGGAAATACTATTCCACTAATACATTTATCATAGATAAATTGTTTTAAATCCTCCATATCATTTGTTTCATAATATTTTGTTAATTTTTCTCCAAACGTAATATCTTCATCAATCGGTATACTTATTACACCTTTTCCATTTTGTATCATTATTTTATTTGCAAATAACATTGCTGTTCTTTTATTTCCATCTGTAAAGAATTGAGTTCTCATTAAATAACACATAATTGTAATAGCTCTTTCTGTTATACATTCAATTTTGTTAAAATTCTCCAAATCTTTACTTGTTTTATCTTCATTAGGTAATTCAGGTTTCCATGTTGTTCCACCAATTGAAACTTCATAAATTCTAACTTGTCCAGGTCTATCTATTAAATTACTACCAACTAAACTGTTAATAGATTTTAGCATATTTAAATCATTTTCTGCATCTATAGAATTTAAAAGAAATAACCAAGCATGTTTTAAATTATTAATAGTTTGAATTTCATCTATTCTAAGACGAGCAACATTTCCACCATCATATATTCTTTGAGTTTCTGGATATGTAACATCTATTCCTTCAATATGAGAACTTTTCCATATACTATCAACTATGCATCTTTTCGCTAAAAAAATATTTTGTTCTTTTGTTATATTATATTTATCATTCATCTTCTCAAATCCTTTCTTAAATCAAAAACATTATAACATAGATTACATTAAAATTCTATAATTACATCAAAAATTCCATATAAAAATCTTGACTTAGAGTTGACTCCAAATGTTAATATATAAAAAAACAAAAGGAGGCCAAAATATGAGTAAAAATAAAAGAAAAAAGACATTAACAATATTAGCTATAATAACATTATTGATAATCGCACTTATAGTAATATATCATTTCACGTTTAACAATTCAACAAACACAAGTACAACAACTAATGAAAATAATATAACTAATAACAGTGAAAACCAGACATTAATAGCAGAAATAACTGAGCAAGAAGAAAAATGGGAATGGCAACATGATACACCAGAAAATCATAACATAGATATAACAGCATTAAATGCAGTACATAATACTATTGACGAATATCCAATAAATGCAGAAGTTATTGTAAAAGATGGAGTTATAGTAGATGAATATTATAAAGAAGGATATGATGAAAACAGTATATTCACACTACAATCAACTTCAAAAAGCATTACCTCCGCAATCTTAGGAATAGCCATAGACAATGTAAATGAATCTGCAAATTGGAATGAATGGCGAAGTTCAGAAAATTGGGTAAATTATGTACTAGATAGAGAAGTTGCATCAAGACCAGGAACAGTATTTAACTATTTTACTGGAAATACGCATCTATTATCTGCAATAATTCAAGAAGCAACAGGAAAAACCACTTATGATTTTGGAAAAGAATACTTATTTGAACCACTTGATATGGACAGTGTAGAATGTACAACTGATGCTCAAGGTATTTCAGATGGTGGAAACGGATTTTCTATGAATGTATATGATATGGCAAAATTCGGACAATATATTTTTGTAGTGCCAGATTTAGAATTAGTTGTAGTTTTTACAAGCCATTATGAAGGAAGTTCTAGCATTTATTGGCAATTAATGAATAATATTGTAAATGCTTGTCAAGAATAAATTATTTGATGTAAATATCCAAATATGTTACAATAGCCATGTAGCATAAAGGAGGAAAAAGTATTATGAACAATACAATAAAAACAGAAATAAAAAAACATTTATTTGAACTAGCAGATGAAAAATACAAAGAATTTCATAGTGGACTATGTCCAAATACAGATAACATATTAGGAGTAAAAGTACCAATATTAAGGGACTATGCAAAACAATTGGTAAAAGAAAACGACATACAATATTTATTAGAAAACATAGATGATGAATATTATGAAGAAATAATGTTACAAGGTATGATAATAGGACAAGCAAAGGAAAAAGATTTCGAAAAAATTAAAAGATGGATACAAGATTTTATTCCAAAAATAGATAACTGGGCAGTTTGTGATGTCTTTTGTGCAGGTTTGAAATTTACTAAAAAATATGAAAAAGAAATGTGGGAATTAATACAAGAATATCTAAAGTCAAGTAAGGAGTTTTACTTAAGATTTGCAATAGTTATGATTATAGATTTCTATATTAAAGAAGAATATCTAGATAAGGATTTAGAAATATTCAATAATATAAAAAGTGATAAATACTATGTTCAAATGGCAGTTGCTTGGGCAATTTCTATATGCCTTATAAAATATTATGATAAAACAATTGAATTTTTAAGAAGCGGAAATTGTAGACTAGATAATTTTACATATAATAAATCCTTACAAAAGGCAAGAGAGTCTTATAGGATTTCAAAAGAACAAAAAGAAGAACTCCAAGCAATGAAAAGAACAAAATGACAAAATTTTATTAAATTTTTATAAAAAATGTTTCACAAAAATACAATTTATGATATATTGTAAAAGATAAAAAAATAAGAGAGAAAAGGAATGAAATTTATATGAGAGAAGGAAGAAGAATAGAAGGAAAAACACAAAAGCCAAAAAGAAAGATGACACCTGAACAAATAGAAAAAAAGAAGAAAAATATAATAAGAACATTTATAACAATAGTTGCATTATTAGTAATTTTCATAATAGCAATGATTCTAAATAATTTTATTATACTAGACAATAACAAAACAACAAACTTAGTTATAAACAATAGAAATGTAACTTCAAACTTAAAAAATGATATTTTAATAGAAGATGATATAATCTATTTATCAGAACCAGACATAGCTAACTTTTTTGATAAATACATATATGAAGATGATGAAACAAACCAAATTATTACAACATATGACAAGAAGATAGCTGCAATAGGGTTTGAAGATAATGTAATAAATATTAATGGTTCAGAAAAAGAAATATATGCTCATGCAATAAATCGAGACGGAACAATATATCTACCTATTTCCGAAATGGATGATGTATATGACATTGAAATAGACAATATTGAAGAAACAAAAGTTATTACAATGGATTCTTTAGATAGAGAACAAAAAAAAGCAATAGTAACTTCAAATTTAGCAGTAAAATCATCTACAAACTTGATCGCAAAAACAGTTGATAGAGTTAATAAAGGCGATACAGTAATAGTTATTTCTTCTGAAAATGGATATTCAAGAATTAGAACTGAAAATGGAAAACTTGGATATGTAAAAACTAAAAAACTAGAAAATGAATTTACTGTTAGAGAAGACATGGAAGAAGAAAAACAAATAGAAGGAAAAATAAGCTTAACTTGGGATTATTTTTCACAATATGCTTCAGCTCCAGATAGAAGCGGAACTACAATAGATGGTGTAAATGTAGTTTCTCCAGCATTTTTCTACTTAGATACTGATGGTGAGCTTAAAGAAAATGTAGGGGAAAGTGGACAAGCATATATCGAATGGGCTCATAGTAATGGATATAAAGTATGGCCAATGGTTGCAAATGCAGAAGCAGCAACTGAAAGTTTAGAAATTACATCAGAAATTATGAATAGTTATACAAAAAGACAAGAACTAATAGAAGACATTGTAAATTATTGTGTAGAATATGATTTAGATGGTGTAAATATTGATTTTGAAAATATGAAACAAGAAGATGTTGATATGTATTCAAGATTTATAATTGAATTAACACCAAGACTAAAAGAAATCGGATTAGTAACTTCAGTTGATGTAACAGCTCCAGATGGTAGCGAAACTTGGTCAATGTGTTTTGATAGAAATGTTATAGGAGATGTAGCAGATTATATAGTATTTATGGCATATGACCAAT
This sequence comes from uncultured Clostridium sp., assembly GCA_946487895.1. GTDB lineage: Bacteria > Bacillota > Clostridia > TANB77 > CAG-508 > CAG-269. The sequence continues at coordinate 14,617 of CAMLUO010000017.1, read as the reverse complement.
ATGGAGTGTCAAGTACAAAACCAGGAACAACTGCTGGATATAACTGGGTTGAATTAAGTCTAAATAAATTTTTAACAACAGAAGAAATAGAACCAGAAAAAATAATTTTAGCAGTTCCTTTATATACAAGAGTTTGGACAACAGATGCAAATGGAGAATTAGTAAGCAATCCAACAATAGCTATGAAAAATATTGATAATACAATACCAGATGGTGTTGAAAAACAATGGGATGATGAGTTAAAACAAAACTATGTAGAATATGCTGTTGGAGATAATACAAGACAAATTTGGATAGAAGATATAGATTCATTAAGAGCAAAAGTTTCATTAATTACTGAAAATAACTTAGCAGGTGTTGCATCATGGCAAAAAGGAATGGAAACAGATGAATTTTGGACAATGCTAAAAGGAGAGTTATATTAGGGACGTGCCAAATCGTTTCATTTTGAAACAAAAGGGACAGACCTAATTACCAAAACTTCTTTCAAACCGCTTGACATTACGTATTTTGACGTATATAATTTTAAAAAAGCACATTTTGGAGGTATTTGACAAACATGCAAAATGAAAGTGTATTTTTTTCAACAAATAAATATTCTAATTTAACAGACGAACAAATTGTAACAGAAATAAAACAAGGTGACGAATACGCTTTATCATACTTATTAGAAAAATACAAAGAACTTGTAAATATGAAAGTTGGAAAATACTTTATGGTTGGGGCAGAAAAAGAAGATATCATGCAAGAAGGAATGATAGGCCTATATAAAGCAATTAAAAACTTTGATACTCAAAAACAAAATTCATTTAAAACATTTGCAAATCTTTGTATAGAAAGACAACTGATAACTGCAATAAAGACATCTAATAGACAAAAACATATGCCTTTAAATTCATATTTATCTTTAAATATGGCAGCATATGATAACAATGAAGATGATAGTGTAGAATTAATGGATACCTTCAATAGTAATACTATTGAAGACCCATTAGAAACAGTTATGAAAAAGGAATATTATGAGCAAATACATAATAATATAGAAAAATCTCTTAGTAAATTCGAAAAACAAGTATTAGATAGATTTATGAAAGGTGAAAGCTATAATGTTATAGCTAAAAGATTAGATTCTCCAGTTAAATCTGTTGATAATGCTATACAAAGAATTAGAAAAAAAGCAGTAAAAAATATGTTTAAAAATGATTAATAAAATTTCATATATAAAAAGCAGTGTCCTTTATATAGGTTACACTGCTTTTTATAAAATGAAGGAAGTTTTGGTGCTTCCAACCGGGATTGAACCGGTGACCTCAGCCTTACCAAGGCTGCACTCTACCAACTGAGCTATAGAAGCATTTTGACAATTATATACCACAAAATAAAAAAAGTAAATAATTTCTATTGACTTTTTTAAAAAAAGGTACTAAAATTATATACATAATATATAAAACAAGTAAGAGAAAAGTAAAATAAAGGTTACTTATAGAGAGAGTTAGCCAAAGGCTGAAAGCTAACTTAAGAAAACATATTTGAAAAACTACCTCTTCAAGTTTCTAGTGAATAAGCTAGACGTTTAAGATACGTTACAATCTTTAATTAAGTTAAAAATAGGATGGAACCGTGTAAATATTGCACTCCTATGGATAAAAGAATATCCATTGGGGTGTTTTTTGTGGCTAAGATAAATTAGAAAATTTAAAGATGTGTCACAAAGTGGACAAAATGTCGCAACAGAAACGTCCCCAATGCGACAAAAAGGAGGTTTTATTATGATTAAAGTTATTTTAAAAGACGGCTCAAATTTAGAAATTGAAAAAGGTGCATCTATTTTAGATGTAGCAAAAAAAATTAGTGAAGGATTAGCACGTGTTGCAACATGTGGTGAAATCAATGGAGAAATTCAAGACCTAAGATATGAATTAAATGAAGATTGCAATTTAGTAATTCATACTTTTTCAGATGATGATTTAGAAGGAAAAAAAGCATATTGGCATACATCTTCACACATTATGGCACAAGCTGTTAAAAGATTATTTCCAGATGTTAAATTTGCAATTGGTCCAGCAATTGATGATGGATTTTACTATGATTTCGATGTAGAAAAACCATTTACAGATGAAGATAAAGCAAAAATAGAAGAAGAAATGAAGAAAATCATAAAAGAAAATATCACAATAGAAAGATTTTCTCTTCCTAAAAAAGAAGCCTTAGAATTAATGAAAGACCAACCATACAAACAAGAACTTATTGAAGATTTACCAGAAGGTGAAGAAATAAGTTTCTATAAACAAGGAGATTTTACTGATCTTTGTGCAGGACCACATTTAGAAAGCACAGGAAAAATTAAAACTATAAAAATATTATCTTCTTCAGGAGCATATTGGAGAGGTAGCGAAAAAAATAAAATGCTTCAAAGAATTTATGCAATATCTTTCCCTAAAGCTAGTCAATTACAAGAATATTTAGACTTCCTAGAAGAAGTAAAACAAAGAGACCATAGAAAAATTGGAAAAGATTTAGAAATCTTTATGACACATAAATTAGTAGGTTCAGGACTACCAATGTATTTACCAAATGGAGCAACAATTAGAAGAATATTAGAAAGATATATTCAAGATAAAGAAATTTCATTAGGATATGCTCATGTATATACACCATCACTTGCAAATGTAGAATTATACAAAACAAGTGGACATTGGGAGCATTATAAAGATGACATGTTTCCTGCTATGAAAATGGATAATGAAGAAATGGTTTTAAGACCAATGAACTGTCCACATCATATGTTAATATACAAAAATAAAATGCATTCATATAGAGACCTACCAATTCGTATTGGTGAATTAGCACATGACTTTAGATATGAAGCAAGTGGAAGTGTTTGCGGATTAGAGAGAGTTCGTCAAATGTGTCAAAATGATGCTCATCTATTTGTTAGACCAGACCAAATAAAAGAAGAAGTAGGAAGAGTTCTAAATTTAATTGTAGAAGTTTATCAAAAAGATTTTGGATTCCCTGCATCAGCATTCCAATATAGATTATCACTTAGAGATAAAAACAATAAAGAAAAATATATTGATAATGATGAAATGTGGGAAACAGCAGAAAGTCAATTAAGAGACATCTTGAAAGAATTAAACATTGACTTTTATGAGGCAGAAGGAGAAGCAGCATTTTATGGTCCAAAAATTGATATACAAATAAAAACTGCATTAAATCATGATGTTACAATTCCAACTTGCCAATTAGATTTTGCATTACCAGAAAGATTTGAACTAGAATATATTGGAGAAGATGGAAAAGCACATAGACCAGTTGTAATTCATAGAGCAATCTTAGGTTCTTCTGATAGGTTTATCTCATTCTTATTAGAAGAAACAAAAGGAATGTTGCCATTATGGGTTGCACCAGTTCAAGTTAAAATATTACCAATTACAGATAATCAACATGAATATGCATTTGATTTAAAAGAAAAACTTGTAGCAAAAGGAATTAGAGTAGAAGTAGATGACAGAAATGAAAAAACAGGATATAAAATACGTGAAGCTCAATTGCAAAAAATTCCATATATGCTTGTAGTTGGAGAAAAAGAAGCTAGCTCAAATACTGTTGCTGTTCGTTCAAGAGAGGACGGAGATATAGGAACAGAAAGTATTGATGAATTTATAGCAAAATTAGAAAAAGAAATTGAAGAAAAGAAAAGATAAGCCATGAATGAAATATATAATATAAGAAAATTAGAAAATTTAAAAGAATATCTAAATCAAAGAATGGTATCGCCAAGATTGTTAAACAACCCTAGAATGTATGAAATATTAGATGAAATTTCAGATGAATTTTGTATTATTTTCTTGGATGAAGAAATGAGAGGAATCTTAGATGAACAATTATTAGTTGAAAAAGATGGAACATTAAGATATTTTAAAGACAATAAAAGAGTAAAGATAAAGAGAAATTCTTCAGGAATAGAAACAATTAAAGAAGCATTTGATAAAAAAGATTCATCTGTTATTTCAGAAAAAAGGTTGTTTGATAATGGTGGAATAGAATATTTATATGAAATTAGAGAAGGAAACTTAAGTTGGGAAGATTTTGAAAGGAATATAGATTTTATACCATCTAAAAAAATTAGATATACCAGAGACAGCACTATGTTTAATTTTCTAACAAAAGAAGAGATTGGAAAATTTGTTGTCAAAAAACATCTTATTCAGCAAGTACCATACATGTTACAAAATTTAAAATTAACAAGAAAAAATTTATCCAAAGTACTTAATGGTAGTACAAAAATAGATGATTTATGTGAATTTTTAACAAACAATCAAGCTGAATTTGATACACTAAAGGAACTTTTTAGCGAAGATAAAGATAAAGGTCAAGAAGAAATTTTTAAAACCTATTGTAATTATAACAAAAGATTTCAATTACCAACAACTTACGAAAATGCTGTTGCAAAAAGATTAGGTATTAATATTGAAATGGCTAGATAATTAAAAAACATCTAAACGGTTTATAGGTTTATCCATATAAAACCTAAATACAATTATATGAGGAGAAGTAAATGAAACTAGGAATAGTAGGATTACCAAATGTAGGAAAAAGTACATTATTTAACAGTATAACAAAAGCAGGAGCAGAATGTGCAAATTATCCATTCTGTACAATTGAACCAAATGTAGGAGTTGTTCCAGTACCAGATGAAAGATTAGACAATTTAGCAAAAATGTACAATCCACAAAAAGTTACACATGCAGTTATTGAATTTGTTGACATTGCGGGGCTTGTTAAAGGTGCAAGTCATGGAGAAGGATTAGGTAATAAATTTTTATCACATATAAGAGAAACAGATGCAATTTGTGAAGTGGTTAGATGCTTTGAAGATTCAAATATAGTACATGTTGATGGTAGTGTTGATCCTATAAGAGATATCGAAACAATTAATTTAGAATTGATATTTGCAGATATTGAAACAGTTAATAAAAGATTAGATAAAGCAAAAAAGAACCTAAAAGCAGATAAAAAATATCAATTTGAAATAGATTTATTAGAAAAAATCAAGCAAACATTGGAAAATGGATTATCAGCAAGAACATTAGATTTCAACGAAGATGAACAAGTACTTGTAAAAGACATGTTTTTATTAACAACAAAACCAATATTATATATTGCAAATGTATCAGAAGAACAATTACAAGATGCTGAAAATGATCCATTAGTATTAAAAGTAAAAGAATATGCTAAAAAAGAAAATGCAGAAGTAATACCTTTATGTGTAAAAATCGAAGAAGAGTTATCAAGTTTAGATGATGATGATAAAAAAGAAATGTTAGAAGCATTAGGATTATCTGAATCTGGATTAGATAAAGTAATTAAAAAAAGTTATGATTTATTAGGACTAATGTCATTCTTAACAGCAGGTGAACCAGAAGTAAGAGCTTGGACAATAAAAAAAGGAACAAAAGCACCAGAAGCAGCTGGAAAAATCCATTCAGATATACAAAGAGGATTTATCAAAGCAGAAGTGGTTTCATATGATGATTTAATGAAAGAAGGTTCAATGTTAGCAGCTAAAGAAAAGGGATTAGTACGTTCAGAAGGCAAAGAATATATTATGCAAGATGGAGATATTGTATTATTTAAATTTAACGTATAATTTGTGTAACAATTTTGTAATGTAAATGTAAAATAATTTTTTTTAAAATATATTGACTTATATAAAATTTAAGTTTAAAATAATAATTGTAAGAACAAAAGAAGTTAGTATTTATAGTTTTTTGTAGTAATTGCTTGAATTATATTTGAAAAAATGGTATAATTAATAGCGGTTATAAGAATACTAATAAAAAAACATATAAAAGTGAGGAGAATGAATATGAGAAGATCAAATTTAATTAAAGTAATTTCAATTTTAGTAATAAGTTTAATGGTTATGTTATTTAGCACAAGTGTTATGGCAGCCGAAACAGATAATGGTTTTACTGATTTAACACCAAGAGTAGATAACAATACAACAAACGGAACATCAAATACAAACTCAAATACAGCAAATACAAACACTAATAATACTAATAGAAACAACACTTCTAATAATACAAATCGTACAAACAATACTAACAATTCAAGTATCTATAATAATACTAACAGCTTACCAAGAACTGGTGTTACAGATTCAATTCCAGTAGCAGTATTATTAATAGTATTTGCAATTTCAGCAGTATATGCATATAAGAAAATAAAAGATTATAGAAATATTTAATTAAAATAAGTATATATTAGCAAATTATAAGAGAACTCTAAAAATAGTGTTCTCTTATTTTGGTACTATTAAATATAATTAATGCCAACTTTTTCTATCGCCTTATTGCAACAATTATAATTCTATTATCATTAAAATTATTACAAGTAACTAATGTTAATAATTTTTGATTTTTATCATAATCAAAAATTGGAGAAACATCATTTGGTTCAACTTCATAATTTGAAGTAACAACATAAGTAAATTTTTCATTATTAGAATAAATATTAATTTCATCATTTGCTTGTAACAAAGAAATATTGCTAAAAAACTTACCATTATCATAATTGTGACCAGCAATACAAATATTATCATTCTCATTTAAGTTATTTCCATAGAATTTACACGGAGAAATTTTTAACAATTCTTCATCTAATGTATTAAAAACCGGATAAGATAAATTTATTTTTGGAATTTCTATTGTGCAAAATACTCCATTTGGATTAGCATCCTCATTATTTTCAATAGAATTTTCAGAAATATTAGTATACAATTTTGATAGATTATAATTATTCATTATTTGATTAGATATTTTTTCTTGTTTTGAAATATTATAAAAATGAAGTGAAACAAAATAAATAATAGCCATTATAACTATAATTGATATTATTAATTGAAAAATTAGAAAATGTTTCTTTTTATGAATTTCATTTTTTGTAACTAAAATTTGGTTCATAATTTCCTCATACTTATAATAAATTTTTAATCACTATTTAGTATAAGCAAAAGAAATATTAATATACAGGCATCATTTCAAAATGAATCTGGAAACAATTAAAATCTTTTAACTCATTTTTTCTTAAACAATCTAAATACAAATCAAGCTCATCTAAATTTCTACAAGCTGAAATTATAATCGGATTAAGTTCATATTTAAATATTAATTCTAAAGCCAAATCAAAAGCTTCAAAAATAGATTTGTTCTCTTTAACTCGCATAAGTCTAAAAGCCTCTCTAAATCTAGCAAAAGATGAATTTTCAAAATTTTTCAAATCTACGATATATTCGTTTTCAATAACTTGTTGTTCATTATGATATTTATCAGGATTTTTATCTATAATTTCTTTCAAATCTGAATAGTGATATGGAAGGTATGCCTTTTGGTCTTTTTCAGAAATTAGCAAAACCAATTCATCATCATTTCCTTCTCTAAATCTATGTTTGAAAATTTCATTTTTATTATCAATATTTTGATTCATTTTTTCCTCCAAAACTCTTACTGCTATTATTATAGCTATAAAAATAATTCTTGTAAATGAAAATTCTCAATAAAACTATTACATTTTCATTACAGTTATAATTTTTATTGAGAAAAGTTGTTTAATATGGTATTATAAATATAAATTTGTAAGATAGGGGAAAGGCATGTATACAATAGATAAAATTGAAAGAAAGAAAAAGAGGACAATAACATTAATTAAAATTTTTAATGTAGTTATACTTTTAATAATTGTTCCAATATTAATATATAATATAACTCTAATAATAAAATATATACAAAATCCAAATGAAACACCAGACTTTTTTGGATTTAAAACTTACGAGATTGTATCTAGAAGCATGGAAGATACAATAAATAAAAATGATATAATTGTTGTAAAAAAAGTTGATAAAAACGAAATTAATGAAAATGACATTATATCATTTGACAATGGAAATGAAATTATAACACATAGAATTGTTGAAATTGAAAATATTAATGGACAAACTTTATATACCACAAAAGGTGATAATAATAGATTTGCAGATGATGAAAAAATTTCCTTTGAACAGATTGAAGGAAAATATGTTTTTAAGCTTAGTAAATTGGGTTATTTAATGAATTTTTTAAAAAATAGATATTTTCTAATTATTTTATTTATTATTTTAATTTTCTGCTTTATACATATAATAAATGTAAAAAAGAGAATTAAAAATAGGGAAGAGAAAAGAATGATGAATAAATATTGTTAATTGCAACGTAATATGATAAAATATCCCCTATATATTATTAGAAAATTTGGAGGAAGCAATGTCAGAAGTAGAAAACGTAAAAAAAGAAAATGAAGAGTTAAATGCAGAAAATAAAAAAGCAAAGAAAAGACTAACAATAAATGGAATAAGTATATGGAGAATATTAGCATATTTCATAATATATAGTGTAGCAGGATACATAATAGAAACACTCTATGGAATGATTACAAAAGGAGTATGGGAAAGCAGACAAAGTTTCTTATATGGACCATTTTGTGGTATTTATGGATTAGGTGCAGTTGTTATGATTCTATGCCTTCATAAATTTCCTAAAAAATACAATGTATTATTTATTGGTGGCTTTATAGTAGGTTCAATTGTTGAATATGCTATTAGTTTATTTGGTGAAGTAGTATTAGGAGTTAAATGGTGGGACTACTCAAATATGCCACTTAATATAAATGGAAGAATATGTGTATATTTTTCAGTGTTCTGGGGATTCTTAGGAATGTATTTAATTATATCACTTAATCCAAAGGTTGATAAAATAATAAATTGGATTAAAAGCAAATTTAAAACACAAAAAGCACTTAAAACATTTGTTGTAACAGTATTTACTTTGTTAATGATTGATTGTATAGCTACTGCTTTTGCAATAGAATTCTTCTTAGTTAGAATGATTGTAAAAAATGATTTAAATGTAGAAAATAAAGAGGTAGTACAAGAACAATATGACAAGATATATGGAAATGAAAATTTATCAAAATTTATATACACATTTTGGGGAGATAAAAAAATGATAAGGACATTTCCAAATCTAAAAATTAATGACAAAGACGGAAATATAATATACATGGACAGACTTTTAGATATTCAACCATATTATATGAAGGTACATGATATAAGAAATAAAAATAGTGAAGAAGTAGAAGAAGATATAAAAGGAGAAAACTAGAAGGTGTTGGAAAAGAATTAAATTTTGACAAGGAAACTCCCATTTAAAAGGCAAGGGCGCATACTTGTGTATGTAACCGCGTTTTAAATGGGAGTTGACGCAGACAAAATTGTAATTATTTTTCAACTAAAGGTTAGCCAATGGATTACTCTCAACAGCATTCCTAACTTGAGAATTATCAACATGAGTATAGATTTCGGTTGTCGAAATACTCTCATGACCTAAAAGTTCTTGCAAAGCTCTTATATCCACATTACCATATTGATACATTAAAGTAGCAGCAGTATGTCTTAACTTATGTACAGAATACTTTGAGCTATCTAATCCAGCTTGTTTTAGTCCTTTATTAACTATATATTGAACAGTACGTCTGCTAATTCTTTCTTTTCGCTCACTTAAAAACAATGCTTTTTCAGAATGTATTTTGTCCACTTTTACACCATTTTTAGGTCTAACTGACAGATATTCAGACAAAGCATTTAAACATGCTTTATTTAAATAAATTGTTCTTTCCTTATTACCTTTACCAATTACATTTAATTTTGCCTCACTAAAGTCAATATCTTGTATATTTATGCCAATTAATTCAGACAAACGAAGGCCACAATTTAGAAATAAAGTCATAATTGCATAATCCCTTTGATAATTTCTATTATCTTCATTTGAAGTTACTTCTAAAAGTTTTTTACTTTCTTCCAAATTTAAATATTTAGGAAGTCTTTTATCTGATTTAGGTGTTTCCAAGTTTTGAGCAGGGTTTATTTCTATTAAGTTTGCTTTTTGTGATAAATAATTAAAAAATACCCTTATAGTAGATGCTTTCCTAGCTCTTGTAGCAGATTTACTTTTTAATTCAATCGCCATATAACTTAGAAAAGAATGAATATCTGCAAGTTTTATTTTTTTAATTGTATCTAAAGATATATCATTTATTTTTATTTTCGTAAAATCTGTTTCATTTGTTAATCCAAAATGAATTTTTATAAATCTTAAAAACATCATTAAATCATAGTTATATTCTTTTATACTATTAGGTGATTTATTCAAAATAGTCGCACTATAATCTAAAAAAGAATTAATATAATCAGGATTTTCTTCTCTTTTTATCATATGTTTCACTCCTCTTAATATATGTATTATATACCAAAATTTTATTTTTGTAAAATTTAAAAAAGTATGATATAATTTGCGATAATTAGAATAAAACATAAAAGAAAAAAGGTTGTGAGTTTATGTTTAAAAATAAAAAAACAAATGACGGGGATGAATTACCAAAAGCAATAAAAAAGATGAAAAGACAACGAGAACAAGAAGAGATAAAGCAAACTAACTCTAAACGTGGAAAACACAGTGGAAAAAGTCGTAAAAGAAAAAACAATTCATCTGACAAGAAAAGAAAATTAAAGAAAATAATAATAACAGTAATTATTGTAATAATCTTAATTGTTGGGATAGTGCTAGGAGTTTCAGCAGATACGTGGAAAACATTAGCACAAGAAATGATGAATAACCAAAATTCAATAGTAATTGACACAGATGGAAATACAATTGCCAAATTAGGCAGTGAAAGAAAACAAATTCCAATTTCTTATGAAGAAATACCTGAAAATTTAAAAAACGCATATGTAGCAATTGAAGATGAAAGATTCTATTCTCATCATGGTGTTGATATAAGAAGGACTGCTTCAGCAATCGCATCATATGTAATACACTTTGGCTCATCATCATTTGGAGGAAGTACAATTACGCAACAATTAGTGAAAAACCTAACAGGTGACTCTTCAGATAGTATCATGAGAAAAGTAAAAGAATGGTGGAAAGCATGGCAACTAGAAACTTGCCTTTCAAAAGAAGAGATTCTAGAAGGATATTTGAATGTAATATATGTTGGACCTAGCATATATGGTGTAGAAGCAGGAGCTAGATATTACTTTAATAAATCTGCATCAGAATTAAGTTTAGCTGAATGTGCATTTTTAGCTGGAATTAACCATTCACCTAACTCATATAATCCATTTACAGATGAAGATAATTCACAAGATATCAAAGATAGAACAAATACTGTTTTATCAAAAATGTTAGAACTAGAATATATTACTGAAACAGAAGAACAAGCAGCAACTGCTGAACTTGAAAATGGATTAAATTTCAGAAAAGGTGAAATAGAATCTGGAGACGGAGTATATTCTTATCATACTGATGCCTTAATAAATGAAATAACAGAAGATATAGCAGATAAATACAATATTTCAGAAACCTTTGCAACTAACTATATAAATATGGCAGGACTAACAATTCATAGTACACAAGATTCCTCAATACAAGAACAAACTGAAACTGAATTTGAAAAAAGCAAATATAGTAGAGCATCTAAAATAGGTGAAAATTCCTCTCAAGCTGCTATGGTTATAATTGACCATACTACTGGGCAAGTTTTGGGTTGTGTTGGTGGATTAGGAGAAAAAACAGAAGCAAGACCATTAAATAGAGCAACCCAAAGTGTTAGGCAAACTGGTTCATCAATCAAGCCATTAGCCGTGCTTGCTCCAGCAATAGATAAAAAAATAATTACTGCAGCCTCTATATATGACGATACCGAAAAAGACTTTGCTGATGGATATCATCCAGTAGATTACGGAAAACAATTAGGAAACATTACCGTAAGAAGAGCAGTTGAATCATCTCAAAATATTCCATTTGTTGAAATTATGGAGGAATTAAAACCTAAAAACGCAATTAAATACATGGAAAAAATGGGTATTTCTACATTAACAAAAGAAGATGAAAGCTTAGTATTAGCATTAGGAGGTTTGCAAGTAGGAATAAGTCCTCTAGAAATGGCAGCAGGATATGCTACAATTGCAAATGATGGAGAATATATAGAGCCCGTATTTTATAGCAGAATAGATAATAAATCTGGAGAAAATATTTTAGAACCAAAACAAGAAACTAGAAGAGTGTTTTCAAAAGAAGTTGCATATATATTGAAAAGTATATTAACACAACCAGTAGTAGGCAGTAACGGAACAGCTACATATTGTAAAATATCAGGCGTTGATGTCGCTGCAAAAACAGGAACAACAGATGAAAATTATGATAGATGGCTTTGTGGTTTTACACCTTATTACACTGCAGTAACTTGGTATGGATATGACCAAAATGAAACTGTAGAATTTAATAATAGAAACCCAGCAGGTTTATTGTGGGCAAACGTAATGTCTAGAATACATGCAGGATTGCAAACTGCAAGATTTGAAAAACCTAACACCGTATCATCTGCAACAATATGTGCTGAAACAGGAAAAAGAGCAAGAACTGGATGTACAAACACATATACTGAATATTTCTTATGGCTAACAGTACCTGGATTATGTGATGAACACTCAGGTAGTGAAGTAGATAATAGCAATTCAAACGACACATCAAATAATACAACAAATAACATTCAAGAAATTATACAAGGAATAACAAATGACATTGATGCTATTGACCCACAAGAATCTCAAAGAGAAAATATGACAACTACAAATTCAAATACTACAAATAGTTCGAATACAACAAACACAAACAATAATACAACAAATAGCTCAAATACAAACTCAAACAGAACAAATACAAGTTCAAATACTTCAAACACTAACTCATCAAGTGGTAATTCAAATAATACTTCTTCAGGTAGCTCAGGAAATACTAATACAAGTAATAATAATTCTACATCAAATAATACTAATTCATCATCTGACTCATCTTCATCAGGTTCTGGAAGTGATAGCAGTAATTCTAGTGGTAGTAATGAAACATCAGGTTCAGATACAAGTGAGACAGATACTCAAAGTATTGAATAAAGGCCTAGATATTTTTTATATTCTATGATATACTAAAGACGTTGTAATAAAATAAAAAAGGAGGAAAAATTTTGGAAAATATATGTATTGATAATATTTGGAAAAGAGGATTTGAGGATCCTGATATGATTAAGGAAGAAGAAGAAACTAGAATTGAAACAAGTACTAATACTGAAAAATGCATAAAAAAGTACAAAGAGTTAGAACAATCAAGAGATGGAAAATATATAAGTTCTGATTTAATGAAATTAGTTTTTGAAAAATATGCAAATGATATAGAATATAGAAGAAAATACAATTTAGCAGTTTCAAATAGTGCAGCTTGTTTAGCTAACAAGGCATTTAGAATAGCAATATCTAATCCTGATGTTAAACATTGTATATTTGTTGCTGGAGCATATGGCTCAGGAAAATCTTTTTTAATTCAATCATTATATGAAAAAAATAAAGATGAACTTGAAGGAAGCGTAGTATATGAAGGCTCAATCACTTCAAAAGCGATAGATGAAAAAATAGATACAGCTATAGAAAATGGAGTTATTCCAAGTATAATTGTTTTAAATCCAACATTAGAACTTTCTATGAAAAATATAAAAAAAAGAGCAAAACGTATAGGAAGAGATGTTACAAAAAAAGATTGTGTATATGTATATGCTAACATATATGATGCTTTAAAGAGATTAAAAGAAAAATATAAAGATATAAGTTTTGTTATCTATAACAAACAAACTAACATACCAACAGATTTAGAAGTAAGTACAAATGTTGAAGATTTAAATCACGGATCATATGATGAAATTTCTAAAGAATATGATGAGATTATAAAAAGAATTTAATTATAAGAAAGGGTTAAGTAAAAAATGAGTGAAAATAATAAAAAAGATAATGAAGAAAAATATATTAAAAACCTAGTTAAATTAGGTAAGATAATCTCTATAGAAGCTGCAAAAAATCCAAAACTAGAAGAAAAAATTAAAAAAATGTCAAGTTATTAATCAAAAAAGGAATGTAATTACACATGGGAAATATAGACAAAAATATAATACAATTAAAAGAATTTAATAGTTTAGATTTACAGCGAGTTCAAAGAGAAATTATTCAATTGACTACAACTAAGACAGATGAATTATTAGAAAAATATATAAGACATACTTCATCTCACAATGGTAGATATATAAATTCAGACTTAATGAAGATGGTTTTCGAAGTATATGCTGAAAGTCAAGAAAATAGAAGTAAGTATAATCTAGCAGTAACAAATAGTGCAACATGTTTAACAAGTGAATTTTATCAAAGAACGATACGTGATAGCGGTTTTAAAAGATGTATATATGTTGCTGGCCCATATGGAGCAGGAAAATCATTTTTTGCACAGTCACTATTTTTAACAGAATTAATTCCAGAAGACACTATTGTATATGAAGGGTCTATTACTGCACCAGCTTTTGGAGAGAAGGTAGAATTAGCTATAAAAAATAACATTGAACCTGAAATAATTATATTAAATCCAACATCGTTGAATTTAAAGTTAAACGCCCTTTTGTTTAACAAATTATTGAATCTACGATT
>CAMLUO010000016.1 GCA_946487895.1 uncultured Clostridium sp. | reverse complement strand
GGTGTAAAAGTTTGGATATATAAAGGAGAAGTTCTTCCAGAAAAGAAAGTGGAAGGAGGAGAAAAATAATGCCATTAATGCCAAAAAGAACAAAACACAGAAAAGTACAAAAAGGTAGAATGAGAGGAAAAGCAACAAGAGGTAATAAAGTTACAGATGGAGAATATGGAATCCAAGCAGTAACAGGAGCTTTAGTAACAGGAAATCAAATTGAAGCAGCCAGAATTGCTATGACTCGTTATATAAAAAGAGGAGGAAAAGTTTGGATAAAAATTTTCCCAGATAAACCAATAACAGCAAAACCTATCGGAACTCGTATGGGTAAAGGTAAAGGTGCTCCTGAATATTGGGTAGCAGTTGTAAAACCTGGTAGAGTTATGTTTGAAATAGCTGGTGTACCAGAAGAAACTGCAAGAGAAGCTTTACGTTTAGCTATGAATAAACTACCTAATAAAACAAAATTCGTAGCAAGAGAAACTGAAAAGGTAGGTGAAAATGATGAAGATAGATAAAATAAGAGAAATGTCTTCACCAGATTTAGAAAAAGAATTAGGTGAACTAAAAACAGAATTATTCAAATTAAAATTTAGTTTAGCTACAAACGGATTAGATAATCCAATGAAAATAAAACAAGTTAAAAGAGATATAGCTAAAATAAATACAGTATTAACAGAAAGAAAAATTCAAGAAAGTAAGAAAGCATAAACATCGATAATCACTAATTCACAAGGGTAGGGGATATTTCTTATCCAGAGTGGAAGTGACATAGGGGAAAGAAGTGTCCCCTGTCAAATGTTAGGAAAGGAGAAATCTAAATGGAAGAAAGAAATCTTCGTAAAACTATGATTGGAACTGTTTTATCAAATAAAATGGACAAAACAGTTGTAGTAGCAGTAGAAACAAGTGTAAGTCACAAAATCTACGGTAAAACAGTAAAAAGAACATATAAATTAAAAGCTCATGATGAAGAAAATGCTTGCCAAATAGGAGATAAAGTAAAAGTAATGGAAACAAGACCACTATCTAAAGATAAAAGATGGAGAGTAGTTGAAATTACAGAAAAAGCCATTACAAAATAATAAAAAGCTAAAAAAATAAATAAAGGTCATCCCTTATTCATAAGGGGAGGGGACATATCTTATCCCTGAACAAGTGACCAAGGGGAAAGATGTGTCCCCTGACAAAAAGAAAAGAAAGGAGGAACCATAAATGATACAACAACAATCAAGATTAAAGGTAGCAGATAACACAGGTGCAAAAGAAATCATGTGTATCAGATGTTTAGGAGGTTCATACAGAAAAACATCTAACATAGGAGATGTAATAGTTGCTTCTGTTAAATCAGCAACACCAGGAGGAGTTGTTAAAAAAGGTGATGTTGTAAAAGCTGTTATCGTAAGATCTAAAAAAGGATTAAGAAGAGCAGATGGTTCATATATAAAATTTGATGAAAACGCAGCTGTTATAATAAAAGAAGACGGAACACCAAGAGGAACACGTATCTTTGGACCAGTTGCAAGAGAATTAAGAGAAAAAGATTACATGAAAATATTATCTTTAGCACCAGAAGTACTATAATAATAAAAACAAAAATAAAAGCAAGGGCGAATCAGTTATTCATACGGGGAAGGGAAACTCTTTATGCAGAGTGGAAAGTCCCTAGGGTAAAAGAGTGTCCCTTGTCAAAAAGAAGGAGGGAAAACTCTAAAATGAGAATCAAAAAAGGCGACAATGTTCAAGTTTTATCTGGAAATGACAAAGGTAAAACAGGAGAAGTATTAGAAGTTATGCCAAAAGAAGACAAAGTAGTAGTAAAAGGCGTAAATATAAGAAAAAAACATGTTAAAGCAAGAAGACAAGGAGAAGAAAGTGGAATCATACCAGTAGAATGTAGTATTCCAGTTTCAAAAGTAAATGTTGTATGCCCAAAATGTGGAAAAGCTACAAAAGTAGGATACAGCATAGAAAAAGATAAAAAAGTTCGTATATGTAAAAAATGCGGTGCAAAATTAAAATAAGGAAGGAGGATTAATTAAATAATGGAAAAATTAAGAGAACAATATGTAAATGAAGTAATCCCAGCATTAATGAAAAAATTCAATTATAAATCAATTATGCAAGTACCAAAACTTGACAAAATCGTTATAAATATTGGTTTAGGAGATTTAAAAGAAAATCCTAAAGCATTAGAAAATGCAATGAATGATTTAGCTCAAATTACAGGTCAAAAACCAGTAATAACAAAAGCAAAAAAATCAATTGCAGCATTCAAACTAAGAGAAGGAGCAAACATTGGATGTAAAGTAACTTTAAGAGCAGATAAAATGTATGACTTTGCATATAAATTATTTAATGTTGCACTTCCAAGAGTAAGAGACTTTAGAGGAGTTTCTAACAATTCATTTGATGGAAGAGGAAACTACTCAATGGGAGTTAAAGAACAATTAATATTCCCTGAAATAGAATATGATAAAGTAGACAAATTAAGAGGTATGGATATTATATTCGTAACAACAGCTAAAACTGATGAAGAATCAAGAGAGTTGTTAAAATTATTAGGTATGCCTTTTAAAAATTAATTTTAACTGCGTTTTTAATCGCGTTAGTTAAGGAAGGAGATATATTTAATATGGCTAAAAAATCAATGAAAGTAAAACAAGCAAGACCACAAAAATATAAAACTAGAGAATATAATAGATGTAAATTATGTGGTAGACCACATGCATATATTAGAAAATATGGTATATGCCGTGTATGTTTTAGAGAATTAGCTCATAAAGGAGAAATTCCAGGGGTTAAGAAAGCCAGCTGGTAATTAAAACAGATTAAAAGTAGCAATCTGCACATTTTCGCTATTTATTTCAAACCTCGATGTACAATAGTACACCTTCGGCTTGCAATAAATAACAAAAATGCACATCTCACTACTTTAAATCAGTTTTAACAAATTAATGAAAATAAAAAAAGGGTGAATCATTAACCCTGTCAAAAAGAAAGAAAAGGAGGTTAGTAACTAAATGAATACTACAGATCCAATTGCAGATATGTTAACAAGAATTAGAAATGCAAATAGTTCAAAACATAAAACAGTTGATATTCCAGCATCAAATATGAAATTAGGAATCGCTGAAATTTTATATAAAGAAGGATATATTAAATCTTTTGAAGAAATCAAAGATGATACACAAGGTATTATCAGAATAACATTAAAATATGATGAAAAAGGAACAAGAGTAATTGATGGTTTAAAGAGAATAAGCAAACCAGGATTAAGAGTATATGCTTCAAAAGAAGAATTACAAAGAGTATTAAATGGATTAGGAGTAGCAATTATTTCTACATCAAAAGGATTAAAAACAGATAAAGAAGCAAGAGCTTTAGGAATCGGTGGAGAAGTATTAGCTTATGTATGGTAATTTTTGAGGAAAGAAGGAGGGAAAACTAAAATGTCAAGAATAGGAAACAAACCTATAACAGTACCATCAGAAGTACAAGTAAAAATCGATGGACAACACATTACTGTAACAGGGCCTAAAGGAACATTAGAAAGAGACATTCATAAAAATATAACAATAGAAATGAATGAAAATGTTATAACATTAAAAAGAATAAATGACGAACCAGTTAATAAAAGCTTACATGGTTTAACAAGAACATTAATTCAAAACATGATTATAGGTGTAACAACTGGTTATAGCAAAGAATTACAAATCAATGGTGTTGGATATAGAGTTGTAAAACAAGGAAATAACTTGAATTTAACATTAGGATATTCACATCCTGTTATATTTGAAGCACCTGAAGGAATCAGCTTTGATGTACCTAATGCAAATACTATAATAGTTAATGGTATTGATAAAGAATTAGTTGGTCAAACAGCAGCTGTTATTAGAACAAAAAGACCACCTGAAGTTTATAGAGGTAAAGGTATTAAATATGCTGATGAAGTTATTAGACGTAAGGAAGGTAAAACAGGTAAATAAATTAATTTTGATTGAAAACGGCAATATGCACATTTTGAATCAAAATTCAAATTATAATTAAAAATAAAAATTTTATTATAAATAAATAGTATAGCTCAATTTTTAGAAAGGAGTGATTAAAAATGGTTAAGAAAACAGATAGAAAAATGGAAAGAACAAGAAGACATATTCGTGTTAGAAGAAAAATATCTGGAACTGCTGAAAGACCAAGACTATGTGTATATAGAAGCAATAGCAATATATATGTACAAGTAATTGATGACGTAGCAGGAAAAACTTTAGCACAAGCATCAACATTAGATAAAGAAATCAAAACTAAACATTCAAATAAAGCAGCAGCTAAAGAAGTTGGAGCATTAATTGCAAAAAGAGCAATGGAAAAAAACATCAAATCTGTTGTTTTTGATCGTGGTGGATACATATATCACGGAGTTGTAAAAGAATTAGCAGAAGCTGCAAGAGAAGGCGGTTTAGTATTCTAAGATTAGTAATATAAAATAAAACAATGGAGAATCACCTATTCATGAGGGGAGGGGACATTCCTTAAACTAAGTGGATATGATTAACCAAAATAAAAAATAGTAAATCACTGATTCACACGGGTAGGGGACATTTCTTATCCATAGTGGAAGTGACGAAGGGGAAAGAAGTGTCCCCTGACAACTGATAAAGGAGGGAAAACAAAAACCGATGGAAGATAAAAGAGAATTAAAAGAAAAAGTAGTTGCCATCAACAGAGTTGCAAAAGTTGTAAAAGGAGGAAGAACATTCCGTTTCAGCGCAGTAGTTGTAGTTGGTGACGAAAATGGTCATGTAGGTGTTGGAAATGGTAAAGCTGCAGAAGTTCCAGACGCTATCAAAAAAGCAATCCAAGAAGCTAAAAAGAACTTAGTAGAAGTACCAATAGTTGATACAACAGTACCACATGAATATGTAGGAAAATTTGGAAGTGCAAAAGTTATGTTAAAACCAGCAGCAGTTGGTACTGGAATTATCGCAGGAGGAAGCGTTAGACCAGTTATGGAACTTGCTGGATACAAAAACATAAGAACAAAAGTTATAGGAACAAACAATCCAAGAAATGTTGTATATGCTACATTAGAAGGACTAAAATCAATGCAAACAATAGAACAAGTTGCTAAAAAAAGAGGAAAAAAAGTAGAAGAAATAGTATAATTAATTGTACAACAAAATAAAATGCAGGGAGAATCACCAATTCACGAGGGGAGGGGACATTCCTTAAACCAAAGTGGAAATGACCTAAAGGTAAAGGTGTGTCCCCTGTCAAAAAGAAGAAGGAGGGAAAACCGAAAATGAAGCTAGACGAATTAAAACCAGCTGTAAAAAAAGTAAAAAGAAACAGAGTAGGACGTGGAATTGCATCTGGAAATGGAAAAACATCAGGAAGAGGACATAAAGGTCAAAAAGCAAGAAGTGGTGGAGGAGTAAGAAGAGGCTTCGAAGGAGGACAAACACCATTATATAGAAGACTACCAAAAAGAGGATTTAATAACATTAATAGCAAAAACTACACAGAAGTAACATTAAAAATGCTAAATAAATCACAAGCAACAGATGTAACAGCAGAAACTTTACTTGCAGAAGGAATAATCGGAAAAATAAATGATGGAATAGTTGTTTTAGCAACTGGAAAATTAGAGAAAAAATTAAACATTAAAGCCGTTAAATTTACAGCTAAGGCAAAAGAGGCAATCGAAGCTTTAGGTGGAAAGGCTGAGGTGATTTAATTGTTTAAAACTATAAAAAATGCATTTAAAACACCAGATGTTAGAAAAAGATTATTATATACATTATTATTAATAGTAGTTTTCAGATTTGGATGTTATATAACAGTACCAGGAGTAGACAGTATAGCATTAAGTGATGCAATGGGAAATAATAATGGTATTGCAGGATTAATTGACATTATATCTGGAGGAGCATTCTCTAGATTCTCAGTATTTGCAATGTCAATTACACCATATATTACAGCATCAATTGTAATCCAACTATTAGCAATGATAATACCAGCTTTAGAGAGATTAACTAAAGAAGGTGGAGAAGTTGGAAGACAAAAAATAAACAGATACACAAAAATATTAACAATTATATTAGCTTTAGTAGAAGGAATTGGATTATATTTATCATATAAATCAGCAGGAATATTTGTTGATGACTCATTCCTTACGGGAGCATTAGTTGTTACAGGCTTAGTAGCAGGAACATCTATTCTAATGTGGTTAGGAGAACAAATAACTGCAAAAGGAATAGGAAATGGAATATCATTATTAATCTTCATTGGTATCATATCAGGATTACCAAGTGGATTAGTAACATTGTGGAATTTAATTATGCCAGAGTCAGGATTTAGTACAACAGGACTATTAACTGCAATTGGTATAGTAATTGGAGCAATAATCTTAGTTGCAGGAGTTGTATTTGTACAACAAGCAGAAAGAAGAGTACCTGTACAATATTCAAAGAAAGTAGTAGGTAGAAAAATGGTTGGTGCACAAAGCACACATATACCATTAAAACTTGCTATGGCTGGAGTTATGCCAGTTATCTTTGCTTCATCATTCATGACATTCCCAGCAATGATAATCCAAATATTTGTACCAGATATAGCAAATCAAACAGGATTTTTAGCAGGACTATATAATTTCTCAATTGCTACATCAACATCAAATGTAGGAATTGGATATTCTATAGCAAATGCAATTGTTTATTTACTATTAATTATAGGATTCACATTTTTCTATACTTATGCTACATTTAATCCAGCAGAAGTATCAAATAACATTAAGAAAAATGGTGGATTTATTCCAGGAATTAGAGCTGGAAAACCAACAACACAATACTTATCATCAATAATATCAAAATTAACCTGGTTTGGAGGATTTTTCTTAGCATTGATAGCAATACTTCCAATGCTATTAAGATTTACAAACCTAAATATTGCATTTGGTGGTACGTCAATATTAATCGTTGTAGGTGTAGCATTAGAGACAGTACAACAATTAGAATCACAATTAGCAATGAGACATTATAAAGGATTCTTAGAAAAATAAGAAAAGTAAAATAGTGAACTTAAGATAATTTTACATTATTAATAATGCGAAAAAATCTTAAGTTCACAAAGATTTTAATAATTTTTATCATGTGTATTAATTAATAATAAATATGATAAAGATTATTAAATGTTTTAAGGTTATAAAATATTTACTTAATCTAAATTAAAACAAAGGAAGTGTTAAAAAGTATGGTAATAATAATGCTAGGAGCACCAGGAACAGGAAAAGGAACTGTTGCAGGTATACTAACACAAAAATTAGGAGTACCACAAGTTTCAACAGGAGATATCTTTAGAAAACACATAAAAGAACAAACAGAACTAGGAAAATTAGCAGATAAATATATATCAAAAGGACATTTAGTACCAGATGATGTAACAATAGATTTAGTAAAAAGCAGATTACAAGAAGATGATGTAAAAGACGGAATTATACTAGACGGATTCCCAAGAACTGTTGTACAAGCAGAAGCTTTAGATAAAATGCTTGCAGAACAAGGAAGAAAAGTAGATATGGTAGTTAATCTAACTACACCAAAAGAAGAAATAATAGAAAGAATAACAAATAGAAGGATATGTTCAAATCCAGAATGTAAAACAATATACAATTTAATATTAAATCCACCTAAAGTTGAAGGAATTTGCGACAAATGTGGAAGTGAATTAATACAAAGAAAAGATGATAATAGAGAAACAGTAGAAGCAAGATTTGAAAACTATTTAGAAGTAACAAGTCCATTAGTAGAATACTATACAAAAAAAGGAAACTTAAGAACAGAACTAGTAAGCAAAGATATTAATAGATTGGGTAAGGATGTGGCAGAGGATATAGCTAAAGAATTTTAGTTAGTTGAAAAATAATTACAATTTTGGCGTCGTCAAACTTCTTTTGAAATTTAATCAACGTACAAATAGTACGCCTCATAAATTTCAAATTCGTTTTCCTAGCCAAAATTTAATTCTTTTCCAACTAGGTTAAATAAAATACAAGATTAGTTTGGAGAAAGAAAGGGAGACGAGAAAATTGGTAACAATAAAATCAAAAAAAGAAATAGAACTAATGAAAGAAGCCTGCAAAGTAGTAGCCCTAACATATCAAGAACTAGAAAAAAGAATAAAACCAGGAATGACAACCTGGGAACTAGACCAAATTGCAGAAAAAACGATGAGAAGTTTAGGAGCAATACCAGCAGAAAAAGGATATGACATAGGAGTAAAAGGAGTTCCACCATATCCAGCAACCTTATGTGTCTCAATAAATGATGAAGTTATACATGGAATACCATCTAAAAACAAAGTAATTAGAGAAGGTGACCTTGTAAGTATTGATACAGTAGCACTAAAAAATGGATTTAATGGAGATGCAGCAAGAACTTTTATAGTAGGAAAAGCATCAAAAGAAGCTGAAAGATTAGTACAAGTTACAAAACAAGCATTTTTTGAAGGAATAAAATTTGCAAAACCAGGATATAGAATTGGTGATGTATCACATAGAATTGGAGAATATGTACATTCACAAGGATATAGTGTAGTAAGAGAATTTCAAGGACATGGAATAGGAAGAGAAATGCATGAAGACCCAGGAATACCAAACTATGGAAAAGCAGGAAGAGGAATAAGACTAGAACCTGGTATGACACTTGCAATAGAACCTATGGTAATACAAGGAAAACCAAATATATTACAACTAGATGATGGCTGGACAATTATAACAGAAGATGGAAGTTTGGCAGCACATTATGAAAATACAATTTTAATTACAGAAAAAGAGCCAGAAATATTGACAATACTTTAAAAATAGTGTATACTATAATAGTTATAATGCAAAATAGCCTTATTTTGCATAAAAAAGAGAAAGAAACTTAGAAAAATAGCTCTTTAAGGAGGTTGAGATAATGGCAAAAGAGGATGTTATTGAAGTAGAAGGTACTGTTGTTGAGACTTTACCAAATACAAATTTTAAAGTAGAACTTGAAAACGGACATCAAATATTAGCACATATATCAGGAAAGCTAAGGATGAATTATATCAAAATATTACCAGGAGATAAAGTAAAAGTAGAACTTTCTCCATATGATTTAACAAGAGGAAGAATTACTTGGAGAGCTAAATAGGATAAAGTTAGAAATTAACCCAAAATATATATAAAAATATATGACTAGGAGGTGCAAAGAATGAAAGTTAGACCATCAGTTAAAAAAATGTGTGACAAATGCAAAGTAATAAAAAGAAAAGGTGTGATTAGAGTTATTTGTGAAAACCCTAAACACAAACAAAGACAAGGATAGTCTTTAAAAAGTTAATAACACAAATTTTGGTAGCGGCTGAGAACGAAAAGTTCTAATATCAGATTTGTGTTTATATATATGTCTGGAAGTTTTAAAGAGACTGGGGTAAACACCAGTGGCATTTCACCTTTAAAAATAAAGGACAACCAAAAATTATAAAAAATCAATGGAGGTGCAAAAAAACATGGCTCGTATAGCAGGAGTTGACTTACCTAAAGAAAAAAGAGTAGAAATAGGACTTACATATATCTATGGTATAGGAGTATCAAGTTCTAGAAAAATCTTAGAAAAAGCTGGAATTAATCCAGATACTAGAGTTAAAGATTTAACAGACGAACAAGTAAATGATATCAGAAAAGTAATTGATGAATCATATACTGTTGAAGGTGATTTAAGAAGAGAAGTTGCTCTTAACATCAAAAGACTTACTGAAATTGGATGTTATAGAGGACTAAGACATAGAAAAGGTCTTCCAGTAAGAGGTCAAAGAACAAAAACTAATGCTAGAACAAGAAAAGGTCCTAGAAAATTAGTTAGCAAAAGCAAGAAAGCTTAATTTAAATAATAGTAATAGACAATAAATGAATAAATAGAAATTCAGAATTAAAATTTTGAATAAGGAGGAAAGAAGCAAAATGGCTAAAAATGTAACAACAAAAAAAGTAGCTAGAAGAAATAGAAAAAACATCGAAAAAGGTGCAGCACATATTCATTCTAGTTTCAATAATACAATAGTTACAATTACAGATACACAAGGAAATGCAATTTCATGGGGAAGTGCTGGAGGATTAGGATTCAAAGGTTCTAGAAAAAGCACACCATATGCTGCTGGTCAAGTAGCAGAAACAGCTGCAAAAGCTGCTATGGAACATGGATTAAAAACAGTAGAAGTATTTGTAAAAGGACCTGGTTCAGGTAGAGAAGCTGCAATCCGTGCACTTCAAACAGCAGGTCTAGAAATAAGTGCTATAAAAGACGTAACACCAATACCACACAATGGTTGTAGACCACCAAAAAGAAGAAGAGTGTAATTAAAGAATGAGAAGAAAGGAGTAAAATATAAAATGGCAAGATATAAAGACGAACAATGTCGTATATGCCGTAGAGAAGGGCAAAAATTGTTCTTAAAAGGTGATAGATGCTACACAGATAAATGTAGTATTTCAAGAAGAAACTATGCACCAGGACAACACGGACAAAAAAGAGCAAAACTATCTGAATACGGAACACAATTAAGAGAAAAACAAAAAACAAAAGCATATTATGGAGTTGGAGAAAAACAATTCAGAAAATATTTTGAAATGGCTTCAAATAAAAAAGGAGTAACAGGTGAAAACTTATTACAAATATTAGAAAGTAGATTAGATAATGTTGTTTATAGATTAGGTTTCGGAACATCAAGAGCACAAGCTAGACAATTTGTAAACCATGCACAATTCGAAGTAAATGGTAAAAAAGTAGATATTCCATCTTACTTAGTAAAAGCAGGAGATGTAATTACAGTAAGAGAAAACAAAAAGGATAACGCTACTATCAAAATAAATGTTGAAGAATCTAGCAAAAGACCAGTTCCAGCATGGCTTGAAAGAGATGGTGAAAAATTAAGTGGTAAAGTAATCAGATTAGCTGCTAGAGAAGACATTGATATTCCAATCGAAGAACATTTAATAGTAGAGCTTTACTCAAAATAATAGAACAAATATATAGAACATTAAACAATTTACTTAAAGAACCAAAAAAGGTTTTAAAAAGTTTGAGATATATTCTCGAATATTAGGAGGTAAAGATGATAGAATTTGAAAAGCCAAATATTGAATGTCTAGAAGTTAATGATGCAAACAATTATGCAAAATTTGTATGCGAACCATTAGAAAGAGGTTATGGAGTAACAATAGGAAACTCTCTTAGAAGAATATTACTTTCATCACTTCCAGGATGTGCCATAACAAGCGTAAAAATAGATGGAGTTTTACATGAATTCTCTACAATACCAAATGTTGTAGAAGACGTACCAGAAATAATAGTAAACTTAAAAAATGTAAGACTAAAATTTAACGAGAATGAAGAAAAAATATTAAGAATCGATTTTAAAGGTGAGGGAGAAGTAACAGCAAGTGACATCATAACAGATGGAACAGTTGAAATTTTAAATCCTGAGTTACATATAGCTACAGTTTCACAAGGTGAAAGCCTAAAAATGGAAATGACAGCTGATAGAGGTAGAGGATATAACTCATCTGAAAAAAATAAAAAAGAAAATCAAGACATATCTGTACTTCCAATAGATTCAATTTACACACCAGTAAAAAAAGTTAATTATCAAGTGGAAAACACTAGAGTTGGACAAATGGTAGACTATGATAAATTAATAATTGAAGTATGGACAGATGGTAGCTTAAAAGCACATGAAGCATTAAGCTTAGCTGCAAAAGTAATGACAGGTCACTTAGAATTATTTATAGACCTATCAGAAGCTACTAAAAATACACAAGTTATGATTGAAAAAGAAGAATCTAAAAAAGAAAAAGTTTTAGAAATGTCAATAGAAGAACTAGAATTATCTGTAAGGTCATTTAACTGCTTAAAAAGAGCTGGTATTGCAACAGTAGAAGATTTAACTAACAAAACAGAAGCAGATATGATGAAAGTTAGAAATCTAGGTAAAAAATCATTTGACGAAGTAACTGCAAAACTACATTCATTAGGATTAGATTTTGCAAAAGACGACGAATAAAAATAAAAAGATGATAGGAAGGTGAAAAAGTTGGCTACTAATAGAAAACTAGGAAGAACTACTGACATAAGAATGGCAATGTTAAAAACTTTAACAACAGATTTAATATTAAATGGTAAAGTTGAAACAACATTAGCAAGAGCAAAAGAAGTAAAAGCAATAGCTGATAGCATTATTTCACTTGCAATAAAAGAAAAAGATAATTTTGAAATGGTAGAAGTTAAAGTAGTAAAAGCAAAACTAGATTCAAAAGGAAATAAAGAAACAGAACTAGTAAAAAGCAAAAACGGAAAAGAATATTTAAAAGTAGTAAAAGAAGAAACTACTGAAAAAAGACAAAAAGACATGCCATCAAGATTAAATGCAAGAAGAAAAATAATGAGAAAAATAAACAAAGTTAAAGATAGCGAAGGTAATAATATAGATTTACCATCAAAATTATTTAACGAAATTGCTCCAAAATATGCTGGTAAAAATGTAGGTGGATTTACACGTATCATTAAAGCTGGTCCAAGAAGAGGAGACGGAGCAGAAATGGCAATATTACAACTAATCTAGTAAAATTATCATAGATGGTGTAATAAAAATGTAATATAAATGAAAAATAGAAAATATTGACTTAATTATCATGTTTGATACAATATAGACATAATAATTAGGTCTTTTTTTTGGATATAAAATACTATTTACAAAAATGGAATATTAACAAGAGCACGAGAAGTAGCGATAGAAGCAAGAGCATCACAAGTAGAGGAAATTATAGAGCTATGGAAAACAGAAATTGAAATGAATGAAGTATATGATAATGGGAATGAAACAGTAAAAAGTGAAGAACAATTATTACAAGGATTATTAGAAGAAAAACAGGTTTATGAAAATGAAAATGATAGAGAAAATAATAAAAATAGGAGATATAGTAATAAGCTACAAAACAAAATTGCAATTAACAGATATTTATGTAGCATTATATAATGATGGTACATTGGTTTTAATAATAAAAATGAATTTGATACAAGTAATGTGACCGATATGAGAAGTATGTTTTCTGGTTGTAGTGGATTGACAAGTATAGATGTTAGTGGATTTAATACAAGCAAAGTAATAAATATGATTAATATGTTTGGAGGTTGTACTAGTTTAGTAAAATTAGATGTAAGTAATTTTGATATTACGCATATGAAAAACAATCCAACATATGTAGAAAGAATGTTTCAAGGAATAATAGGAAAAGTAACTATTAGCTCTGAATGGACTGATAAAATGAAAGAAGAAAGTGAATATAAAGAACAATAAAATAAAAAAGAATAGATAATTAAAAAGGTTCAGAAAGAAAATTATAGGATACAAAAATATTAAGCAAGAAACATAGAAAGAATAATCCCATTTTTACCATGATAATAATTCTTCCTAATACCAATCTGCTTAAAACCAAAGGTCTCATACAAATGAATAGCAGGAAGATTATCTTCATTAACCTCTAAAGTTAAAGAAGATAAGTTTAATTCTTTACAAAGAGAAATTAAGTTGCTTAAAAGTAAATTACCAACACCTTGATTTCGACAAGACTTTTTAACAACAATATTCATTATATCAGCATTATCTAAAATAATTTTAATACCAGCAAAACCAATGATTTCACCATCATTGGTTTTTGCAATAATATATTTAGAATTAGAACTCTTTAATTCTTCTTTTAAAATATTATAATTCCAAAAATCATCAAAATCAGAAATTAGAATATCTTTTATATTTTCTAAATCAAATAAAGACATCTCTTTTATTTGAATCTCGTTTTTCATTTCAAATCTCCTAATATCATTAAACTATTTATTTTTTTCTCTTTCTTCAAGCAATCTTTGAGCCTGAGGCTTCTTCAAATATAAAGGTAGAACATCTCCAACATCTATGTTTTCATTATAATGTACTAGACCTGCAAGACCAAGACTATATGAATTTAAATCATTCATACCATCATCTACAAACCTTGCATTTGAAAAATAATTAGTTATTTTATCTTTATAAATTTTAGAACCATCACCAACAAAAGTAATGGCAGTATTTTCAAAAGCTTCAATACTATCTTTACAATAACTATCTAATATAGATAAAGCACTTTCTAAACTTTCAGCTTGAGGTTCAATTAGTTCTTCAAAACTTCCATCTTTATTTTCATATAAAGCAAAATAACAATTATCATTTTTGCAATCAATAATACTACAAACATAAGAATTATTTTTAACAACATTTCTTGTATTATAGGCTAAAGCTTCTAAAGAACTAATTCCAATACATGGAATATTAAAACTATCATTAAAAGCCAGAACAGTTGCAATACCAATTCTAATACCAGTAAAAGAACCAGGGCCTTTGTCACAAACCAATAAATCTATATCTTTTAAAGATAAATTAGATTTAGAGAAAGCATCTTCAACCATCGGCATTAAATTTTCAGAATGAGTTCTTCCAGTATTACTATCTAAATTGCAAATTAAATTTTCATCTTCTAAAATAGATACACCACAAATATCACTTGCAGTATCAATACTTAGAATTTTCATTATTATCCCTCCTTGAAACAGTCAAAATCCTTGAATTTTCATTATTATCATCTTTTTTGAATGATATATGAATAGAATTTTTAGGTAAAGCATCTTGTATAATTTCTCCCCATTCAATTAAACAAATACCTTTTTCAAAATACTCTTCACCACCAATTTCATAAAATTCAGAAGAATCTTCCAAACGGTAAACATCAAAATGAAAAATAGGAAAATCTTTATAATCATATTCATTAACAATAGTAAAAGTAGGACTTGAAATTTCCTCTTGCAAACCAAAATATGATAAAAAACCTTCAACAAATTTGGTTTTGCCAGCACCAAGTTCACCAGTTAAAACTACCACATCACCTTTTTTTAACTGAGAAGCCAAAGTTTTTGCAAATTCCATAGTATCAGCTTCACTATTTGAAATTATTTCAAAATTATTATTAGCTTTTAAAATATCCATAAATAGTACCTTGTAATATAAAATTTAGGTTTTTAAAAAGGTTTTACCTATAAACCAAAATCCATAATAATTATAATATAAAAAATGAAAAAATTCAATCAAAAGCCTTGATAAAATAGCGATGTTGTAATATAATTGTAACGAATTTGTAATAAAACAACAAATTTAAAAGAAGGGAAGATAGAAATGTTTAAATTTGGCTTAGGACAAGATATTGGTATCGATTTAGGTACAGCAACAGTAATTGCATATGTAAAAGGAAAAGGAATCGTATTAAGAGAACCATCAGTTGTTGCGGTAGATAACAACACAGGTGAAGTTTTAGCAGTTGGACAAGAAGCAAGAAGAATGTTAGGAAGAACACCTGGAAATATTGTTGCAACAAGACCTTTAAGAGATGGAGTAATATCAGACTATACCGTAACTGAAAAAATGTTAAAACATTTCATCAATAAAGTATGTGGAAAATTCATATTTGCACCAAGAATTATGATATGTATACCTTCACAAGTAACAGAGGTTGAAAAAAAGGCAGTAATAGATGCAGCTTCACAAGCAGGTGCAAGAAAAGTATACTTGATAGAAGAACCAATTGCAGCAGCAATAGGAGCTGGAATAGATATATCAAAGCCATGTGGAAATATGGTTGTTGATATTGGAGGAGGAACAACTGATATTGCAGTAATATCACTAGGTGGTTCAGTAGTTAGTACCTCTTTAAAAGTTGCTGGAGATAGATTTGATGAATATATAGTTAAATATATAAAGAAAAAGCACAATATAATGATAGGAGAAAGAACTGCAGAAGATTTGAAAGTAAATATCGGATGCGTATATCCTAAAATTCAAGATGCAGAAATGGATGTAAGAGGAAGAGACTTAGTTACAGGACTACCAAAAACAGTAACAATAAAATCAAGTGAAATGCTAGAAGCACTAATCGAGCCAGCAATGATGATTGTAGATGCAGTACATTCAGTATTAGAAAAAACACCACCTGAACTTGCAGCAGACATAAGTGATAAAGGAATATACATGACAGGTGGAGGCTGCTTAGTAGATGGATTAGATAAACTATTACAAGAAAAAACTGGAATAAACGTAATGATAGCACAAGATACGGTATCATGTGTAGCATTAGGAACAGGGAAGGCTTTAGATAACTTAGATGCCTTAGAAGGAAGAGGCAAATAAAAAAATGTCGTATTGGGGACGTTTCTCATGCGACATTTAATTATGTAAGGAAGGTATTTTGATGGAAAAAATAGATAATAGAAAAAGAGTTGCCTTTGTAACATTAGGTTGTAAAGTAAATCAATATGAAACAAATGCAATGATACAACAATTTAAAAATAAAGGATATGAGATAGTAGAACATAATGAAAAAGCAGACGTATATGTGATAAACACATGTACAGTAACAAATATGTCAGACAGAAAATCAAGACAAATGATAAGAAGAATGAAAGAGCAAAATAGAGATGCAATAATAGTTGCATGTGGATGTTATGTGCAAGTTGCACAAAAAGAAATAGAAAATATAGAGGAAATAGATATAGCAATAGGAAATAATGAAAAAAGTAAAATTGTAGAGATAGTAGAAGATTACGAGAAAAAAACTTCTGGAAAAACAGAGCAAAAAAACAGTTTTGATGTAATAGTGCAAGATGTTATGCAACAAAAAGAATTTGTAGACTTAGGAGATGTAACATATACATCAAAAACAAGAGCGGTAATCAAAATTCAAGATGGATGTGATAGATTTTGTTCATATTGCATCATACCATATGCAAGGGGAAGAGTTAGAAGTAGAAAACCAGATAAGATTATAGAAGAAGCACAAGATATAGCAAGAGAAGGCATAAAAGAAATTGTAATAACAGGAATACATATAGCATCATACGGAAAAGACTTCAAAAGCGAATACAAACTAATCGATTTATTAGAAGAATTAAACAAAATAGAAGGAATCGAAAGAATAAGATTAGGTTCAATAGAACCATTGTTAATAACTGAACAATTTGTGGAAAGACTTAAAAAACTAGATAAAATATGCCATCATTTTCACTTATCTTTACAAAGTGGATGTGACGAAACCTTAAAAAGAATGAATAGAAGATACACAACAGAACAATTTAAAAATATTGTTGATATATTAAGAAAAAATTATGATGATGTGATTTTAACAACAGATATAATAGTAGGATTCCCACAAGAAACAGAAGAAGAATTTGAAACAACATATCAATTCCTAAAAGAAATAAAATTCTATAAAATGCACATATTCAAATATTCACAAAGAAAAGGAACAAAAGCAGCACAAATGGAAGGACAAATTGATGGAAGCATAAAAGAAAAAAGAAGCCAGAAATTAATTAAACTATCAGACAAAAATGAAGAAGAATATAATAAGCAATACATAAATAAAACAGTAGAAGTTCTTTGGGAAGAAGAAAAAAATGGACATTATCAAGGACATACAAAAAACTATATATTAGCATATACGACTAATGATGTAGGTGCAAATAAAATAACAAAAGCTATATGCAAAGAAGCAAAAAAAGACCTCATAATTGTAGACATATAAATAGTAGTTTTTTAGGATTAGAATATAAAAGGAGGTATGGATTATGGAGAAAGTTAATAAAGAAAAAAGAAAAATTAAGGGAAATGATATAGGAATTGTTGGTTCTATATTTGGTATAATAGCAAGTATTATATTAATAATATTGAATTTAATAGATAATGACAACCTAATAATAGGTATTGTTTTATTATGTAGTTGTTCTACTACTTTAATAGCAAATATTAGTCAAAGAAATAATAGAGGGGAATAACAAATTACAATTTTTGAAGTTGTTACGAAAAGTAACAAAGAAATACAAAACTTAATAACAATAAGTAAAAAAAGAAAATTATATCAGATAGTACTTCAAAGAAATGGCATATCTTAGTGATTGTATATCTTATTGCAATTATCATCTATATTGGATATTTTCATTTTGCTCATAAAATACTAATGATGGGGGTTCTGGTCGCTACACTATTTATGCTAGGTTTTGAATTACATATTTTTATAAAAGAATAAATATGGAAAAATAAAATGTAACAAAAATGTAATTTTGTTGTAATAAATATTTAATATAAAAATTAACGAAAACACTTGATAAATAAAAAAATATATAGTATAAATAAATTAATAATTTGTGTAATAACTACAAAGGAGGAAAAAACATGGCAGATTTAGGAGAAGAAAACAAAGTATCAGGAGTTTTCGGAGGAGTAGAAATAGAAAATATAGGAAAAGAACCAGAAAATGCAGGAACAATCAGACAACCAGAAAACAACAAATTAGTAAAACAAGGATTCTGGAGCAAATTCAAAGCATTCTGGTTACAAGAAATCGACTGGAACAAAGAAATAAAAGTTGAATTAACACCATATCAACAAAAAGTTGAAGATGAAATCAACGAATTTTTACACCAAGAAATCACATGGGAAAAAGTTCATGACTTCTTATTCCAAGAAATCTCTTTTGGAAAAAAGAAAGAACAAGCATAATGTCTCATTGGGGACGTTTCTGTGTGAGACATTTTGTCCATTTTGGGACATATCTTCTTTAACATAATAGAAAATATGCATGTTATAAAATGTGAATTTTTAGTGAATTAGTAAAAAAGTATAGCAATATTCTAAAATATATGCTATACTTTTTATGCTTTTAGGTACAAAAGGATTTTTTAGGGGTGAAAAATACTATTAAAGGAGTGAAACATATGCCCCGTTCTGCACGACAAATTAGCAATACTAAAGTCTACCATATCATTTTAAGAGGTAATGATAAACAAGATATATTCTATGACAAACAAGATTATGAAAAATTCAAAAATGAAGTTATTAAAGCAAAAGATAAATATCAATGTGAGTTATATGCATATTGTCTAATGAATAATCACGTGCATTTAGCAATTTATGATAAAGAAAGTAAGATTTCAAAAATAATACAAAGTATATCAATAGCATATTCAAGCTATTTTTCTAAAAAATATGAAAAAGTAGGACATTTATTTCAAAATAGATTTTTAAGTAAAAATATTGAAACAAGAGCATATTTACTAGAAGTAGTCAGATACATTCATCAAAATCCATCAAAGGCAAAAATAGCAGATACAAATAAATATAAATGGAGTAGTTATCAAGAATATATTTATAACGATAAAATTATAAATTCAAAATTGATATTATCTATGTTTGGCGGTACAAAGCAAGAAGCAATTAAAAACTTTGTTTTTTTTCATAGTTATAAAGAAGAAAAACTAAATGATGATTTAGAATATGAAATGATTGAAAAGTTGACTGATGAAAAACTAAAAGAAAAGATAGAAAAGCTATTGAAAATAAATGATGTAAGAGAAATACGAACATATAATACAGAGATAAGAAATGAAAAATTAAAACAACTAAAAGAAATTAAAGGTACTACAAAAGTACAGCTATCAAGAGTTTTAGGAATTAATAAAAAAATGCTTGAAAGAGTAATGAAATAATAATATAATAAGAAAAGTATTAAAATAAAGGGAGGAAATGGGGAAGATGTGTCCAAAAATAGACAGAATGTCTCATAAGGAAACGTCCCCAATGCGACATGGCAAAAAGTAAAACAATATTTGTGTGTAGTGAATGTGGAAATGAATCCAGCAAATGGCTTGGAAAATGCCCAGCATGTAATAGTTGGAACACATTTTATGAGCAAAAAGTAGTTGAAACAAAATCAAGTGGCAGAAATGCAAGTAATTCAGAAAAAATAAATAACAAGCCACAAACACTTAATTCATATCAAGCAAAAGAGACTATTAGAACTTCAACAGGATTTAATGAATTAGATAGAGTTTTAGGTGGAGGATTAGTTAAAGGTTCTTTAGTGCTTTTAGGTGGTGAGCCTGGAATAGGTAAATCCACTCTTATTTTACAAATCTGTGATAAGGTCAAAGGAGAAGGCAAAGTTTTATATGTTTCAGGAGAGGAGTCTGCTGAGCAAATAAAAATGAGAGCAGATAGACTTGGAATTAATAATGATGATATCCTATTTTTAGGTGAGACAGATATTGATATAGTAAATCAAGCAATAATAGATATAAATCCAAAACTTGTAATAATAGATTCTATTCAAACCATGTATTCAGAAGAAATAACTGCAGCAGCAGGAAGTGTTAGCCAAGTAAGAGAAATAACTTCACAAGTAATGAGAGTTTGTAAGTCAAGAGCAATTACGACAATTATTATAGGACATGTGACAAAAGAAGGGAATATAGCAGGGCCAAGAGTTTTAGAACATATGGTGGATTGTGTTTTATATTTAGAAGGAGAAAGATATTTTACATATAGAATTTTAAGAGGTGTAAAAAATAGGTTCGGTTCAACAAATGAAATAGGAATGTTTGAAATGAGAGAAGAAGGAATGTGTGAAATAACAAATCCTTCAGATATACTTATTTCTGAAAGAGAAGATAATCCCGCAGGTTCATGTATAGTATCATGTATGGAAGGTACAAGACCAATACTTGTAGAATTGCAAGCATTAACATCTCAAACAATATATGGATATCCTAAAAGAACTGCAAATGGTATTGATTATAACAGATTAGCATTGTTAATTGCAGTATTAGAAAAAAGAGTTGGATTACAACTAGGTTCACAGGATGTATACCTAAATGTAGTTGGAGGCTTAAGAATTAATGAACCATCAATTGACTTAGGAATTGTTTTAGTTACAGCATCAAGCTTTAAAAATGTACCAATTCCAAAAGATATGGTTATTATGGGAGAAGTAGGACTAACTGGAGAAATTAGAAGAATTAATACAATTGAAAAAAGGCTTAAAGAAGCGGAAAAATTAGGATTTAAAACTTGTATAATACCAGAAAGTAACAAAAGGGACTTGAAAGATAAGTTTAAATTAGATATAATATGTGTCAGAAACATAAATGAAGCTATGAAGAAGGCTGGATTATAATAATTAAAGTCTAAAATGAAAAGGTGAAGAATTTTGAGAAAAGGTAAAGAAGATAACATTACAGAAATTCTAAAATTAATAGCTCCAGGAACACCTATAAGAGATGGACTAGAAAACATATTAAGA
Organism: uncultured Clostridium sp.; assembly: GCA_946487895.1. GTDB lineage: Bacteria > Bacillota > Clostridia > TANB77 > CAG-508 > CAG-269. The sequence continues at coordinate 1,913 of CAMLUO010000016.1, read as the reverse complement.
GCAAAAACAGGAGCATTGCTACTAATCACAGACAATGAAGATGTGCTAAAAGAAGTAGTAGATGGAGGATTTATAATAAATGAAGAATACAGTTCATCTAAATTATATGAATTAGCAAAAATGGATGGAGCAATAGTATTAAGTGGAGATTTGAAAAAAATATTATATGCAAATACGCAATTAATACCATCACATGAAATACAAACATTAGAAACAGGTACAAGACATAGAACAGCGGAAAGAACGGCAAAACAAACAGGAGAATTAGTAATTAGCATTTCGCAAAGAAGAAGTATAATTACAGTATTTAAAGGAAATGATAGATATATATTAGAAGATACAGATGTAGTATTAAATAAAGCAAATCAAGCAATACAAACATTAGAGAGATATAAAAAGGTCTTTGATAATAAATTAAACTTACTAAATGAATATGAATTCAATGATATAGTAACACTTCAAAATGTAATAGTTGCAATACAAAGAGCTGAAATGGTAATGAGAATTGTTGAGGAAATACAAAGACAAATCTATGAATTAGGAAATGATGGAAGACTTGTTAGCATGCAACTTGAAGAATTAATAGGTGGACTAGAAAAAGAAGAAATACTAATAATCAAAGATTACATAGTACCACATGGAAGAAAAAAACAAACACCAGAAAAAGTAATAGAAGAATTAGAAAAATTACCTTATGAAGATTTAGCAAAAGATGCCGTAATAGCAAAATTATTAGGATATGAAACATTTGACAATTATGATGAAGTAGCAGTTTACACAAAGGGATATAGGATTTTAAGCAAAATACCAAGAATGCCATCAAATATAGTAGAAAATTTAGTAGGTTCTTTTAAATCATTCCAGCACATCTTAGCAGCAGATATAGAAAGTTTAGATGATGTGGATGGAATTGGTGAAGTAAGAGCAAGAACAATAAAACAGTCTTTAAAAAGGATGCAAGAACAATTTATATTTGATAACTTAATTTAAAAAATAAAAAAGAAAGCTTATAAAAATGCGTAGATAAAAAGAAAACGAAAGGAAAGATAAAAAGATGAATAAATTAAAAAATATTTTATGGATTATAGCATTAATTTTAGTAATAGCATTAGTAGCAGGAGTTGGATATGGATATTATAAAAATGCAACAATGGAAGTAACAAACCCAGTAGCAACAATGGAGGTCGAAAATTTTGGAACAGTAAAAATAGAATTATATCCAGATTTAGCACCAGAAACAGTTGCAAACTTTATAACACTTGCAAATAGAGGATTTTATGATGGATTAACATTCCATAGAGTAGTAAAAGACTTCATGATACAAGGAGGAGACCTAGAAGGAACAGGACAAGGTTCAGCTACAATATCAGACTTAAAAGATGGAGGAGAAGATACAGAATACTCAATAAAAGGTGAATTTGTAGCAAATGGAGTAAACAACACTTTAAAATTTGAAGAGGGAGTAATAGGAATGGCAAGAAATGACTATACATCATACTCATCAACACTAACAGAAGAATCATATAACTCTGGAAGCTCACAATTCTTTATAATGACAGCAGATAACACATCATTAAACGGATATTATACATCATTTGGAAAAGTAATAGAAGGAATGGATGTAATACATAATATAGAAAATGTAGAAGTAAAAGCAGCAGATGACAGCGAAGAAACAGGAAACACAGAAGTAAGTACACCAGTAGAAACAGTTACAATAACATCAATAAAAGTAGAAACAAATGGGGTAGACTATGGATTACCAGAAACATTAACACCATTTGACTACATGAGCTGGATGTATCAACAATATGGATTAGACCCAAGCACATTAACAGAATAGGGATTAGGGGACGGTCCCAATGTCATTAAGTTAAGAAAAGTCAATAATTGAATTATTGGCTTTTTTTGTA
>CAMLUO010000015.1 GCA_946487895.1 uncultured Clostridium sp. | reverse complement strand
AACAGTTAGGTCCCGAAAGGGGCGCGGAGGTTCGAACCCTCTCATCTCCGCCAAAGTAAATAAAATTTAGAAAATTTAATCAATAAAAGTAATATAAAAGAAGTAGATAATTAAATCTACTTTTTTTGCTTTTTAAAGGCAATAATAAGAAAAAGGATGGAAATATTATGTATTGTGATGAAAGTATAGAAATAGATTTTGAGATACCAGATTATTTACAGGAAAATATAGATAATCTTATTAAGGCACGAAAAGAAAAAAGGCTTGATGAAGATTGTGAAGCAGATGAATTAATTTCAAATATTAATAGAGCATGGTATAGTAAAGATATAACAGAAGATCAAGCAATGTTATTAAGAAAAAAATACTTGTGGTGGAATTAGTAGTAAGATAAAAACTAATAAAGAATATAAAATTATAATAGAGAAATCATACAAAAAATTAATCCATAAATCTACATAATTTGAAAAATATGTTAAATTGTAGTATAATTAAATTATAAAAAAGCAGAAAGGAGCCCACTAGATATAGAGGGTAAGGTAAAAGAAAATGTTGAATTTTGTTATAGCTGTAGGAGGAATTATCCTGTTTGTAGCAGGTATAGTGACTATCAAGGACTGTATAAAAAAGCGGACCTGGAAAGATGCTCCAGTCGGTGGTGCTTTCATTTTCTTTGGGGCAGTTATTCTTCTGGCAGCAATCAATTTGTTGTTCCGATAATTCAAAAGAAAACATCGATAGTTCTTATCGATGTTTTCTTTTGGCTAAAAAAGATTAAAAATATTGTTTTTTAGTATTAATTATTACAATTATATTGCATTTGTATTAAAAACAAAATACAAGTTGAAAAAAAGGGAAAAATAGGGTATAATGTTAATTAAGGGATAAAAGAGGAAGTGAGAATAATGAAAATTAGAAAAATATTAATAGTAATTATATTATTATCTAGTATATTTTTATGTAATATAACAACTTATGCAGCCTTTAATGCTGGAAGCGCTTCAGCAGAGGATTTAAATGAAGTAGATTGGTCTACAATTAGTAATGAAGATTTAATTACACTTTATAATAGATGCCATAATGGTGGAAATTTGCAAACTGGAGAATATAATGATGATTTTGAATGGGTTACTTATTCTTGGTATAATAAACTTATGGACGAAATTGAAACAAGAGAAAGTGATGGGAGGATAGTAAGAGTTCAAGAGATTTCTGATGGATATTATGAATATAAAGTTAATGAAGATATGACAGAAGAAGATGAGGAAAAAGCAGAGGAAACAGAAGATCAAACTTCAAAATATGATAATTATAGTGGATTCTTAATAAAACAATATTTAGAAGAAAATGATTATATTGTACCCCATGGTTATGAAGATGTTTGGGAACGAAAACTTAGACAAACTATAGAGCAAATGGAAAATTCAACAGGTGAACGTAATGAAGGTGTAATTGATGGCTATAAGGAGTGTTATGAAAAAGCTTTTGGGACTCCATACGACAGAACAGAAGCAGGTGTTGATGATACAATTTATACATCATTACCTCAAAAAAGTGGAAACAATGATGCAGGAAGTAGTTTAGATGATATGTTTAATGATGCAGACGACTTTATAAAGTCAGGAACTACTACATATGGTGATAGTGCTGGATTACAAGATCTTTCTAATACTATATATAATATTTTATTAGCAGTAGGAGTTGCAGTTGCAGTAATTGTAGGAGCGATTATAGGAGTAAAATTGATGACATCAGGAGTAGATACGAAAGTAGAAGCAAAGAAACTTTTAGTTCCATATGTTGTAGGATGTCTAGTTGTATTTGGTGGATTTGGAATATGGAAAATAGTAGTTACAATATTACAAAGTATGTAGAGGGAGTATATTATATGAGAAAAAATTTATGTATATTATTTATAATATTTCTTGTATTAACTATTATACCGATGTATAGTTATGCAAGTGATACGGGATTAGGAGATTTAAATAGTTATAGTGGAGGTTCTGGAAGTTCAACAAGACTTGAAAATATGACAGAGCAAATTTTAGGAGTAATTCAAGTAATAGGTACTATTGCTGCGGTTGCTATGCTTATGGTAATTGGTATAAAATATATGTTAGGAAGTATAGAAGAAAAGGCAGAATATAAAGAAACATTGAAACCATATCTAATAGGAGCTTTTATATTATTTTCAGGAAGCACAGTACCACAAATAATATATCAAATTGCTAAAAATTTCTAAAAATATAAAAAAATTCAAATAAAAAAATATATAAAAAACTTGAATAGTTGTAAAAAATAGATTAAAATGTTATAATAAGAGAGATGGTATAGTTTTTAAGATTCTCAAGAATAGTGAGATTTTAAATATAAAAATAATAGAAGGAGGAAAATAAGATGAATAAAAAAGTGTTAAAAATCCTTACAGTATTATTAATGGTAGCTATGATAGTATCTATATCAATTAGTTCATTTGCATTAGAACCTAATAGTTTAACAGGAAAAGATGATGCAGCAGGAACAGCTGAAATTCAAGCAGTGGGAAATAGTATAATAGGAATTTTACAAGTAGTTGGTATAGTATTATCTGTTATCGTATTAATAGTAATAGGAATTAAATACATGATGGGTAGTGCAGAAGAAAAAGCAGAATACAAAAAAACAATGATGCCATACATAGTTGGTGCAGCATTGATATTTGCAGCTTCAGCATTTGCACAAGTTATTTATCAATTCTTTAATGGAATATAAGTTAATAATAAAGAATTTTAAGAAAGGAGAAAATTTAATATGAAGAATAAATCTTTAAAGATTGTTATGATATTATTTACTACATTAATGCTTATTTTTATATCAATTAGTTCTTTAGCATTAACACCTGGAGAGATGAATGGTAGTGCAAATGCTACAGGAGTAAACTCTATTACAAATGTAGGAAATAGCATAATAGGAATTTTACAAGTTGTTGGAATAGTATTATCTGTTGTTATATTAATAGTAATAGGTATAAAATATATGATGGGTAGTGCAGAAGAAAAAGCAGAATACAAAAAGACAATGATGCCATACATAGTTGGTGCAGCATTAATATTTGCAGCTTCAGCATTTGCACAAGTTATTTATCAATTCTTTAATGGAATAACAACAAGTGCATAGAAAATCAAAATATGAAAATAGAAATCTTTATAAATTGGTACTGCTAAAAGTATGATTTATAAAGATTTTTTATTTTGATAATTAAATTTTTATTCGATTTTTTGTTAAAATTTATTACACACATGTTACAATCATATTAAAAATATATTATTTTCATCTTTTTTTATCAAAAATGTTACAATTTCCGAGTTTTTTTGGTATAATTATATATAAGTATGATTAGATTTATTTTGCAAAGGAGGAAAAGAACTTTGGGTACATATAATTTGCCAAGGGATGTAAAAGGAGAAGGAAGAATATTATTTATATTTTCAGCTAAAGCATTAGTTTATACTGCGATAGGTGGAGCATGTGGATTGCCATTTTATTTAATATTTAGTTTATTATCTATGAATGTAGTAGGAATAATATTTATTGCTATATTTGGATTAATAGGATTTGTTATAGGTACATTTAAAATGCCAGATTCGAATAACTTTAAAATTACTCAGAAGACAGGTGGAGAAAACATAGATGATATTATAAGAAGAGGAATAAAATTTAAAATGAAAAAAAACAGAATATATGTTTATGAGAGTGACATAGAAGAAGATAAAGAGGAGGAAACAAAAGATGAGTAATTTAGATTCAAATACAATATCAAATATTTTAATAATAGTATTGAGTGTAATGTTTTTTATATTACTTGTGTTAATTGCAATTTTTATTGGATTAAGAGCAAGAGAAAAATCTGCTAATAATGTAAAAAAGTCGGAAATGATAGATAAGGGAAACAAAAAGAAGAGTGATAATAAAACAGAAAAAAATATTAATAATTCTTATTCAAAACAATCTATAATGAATTTTATGGATTTTGATAAAGTAGAAGATAATATGATTGTACAAAGAAAAGGAAGACGTTATTTAATGGTTGTTGAATGTCAAGGTATAAACTATGATTTAATGTCAGGAATGGAAAAAGTAGCAGTAGAAGAAGGATTTCAACAATTTTTAAATACTTTGAGGCATCCAATTCAAATATATATTCAAACTAGAACTATAAATTTAGAAAGTAGTATTTCAAATTATAAAGATAGAGTTAAGGAAATAGAAGACAAATATAGAAGAATGATGTTTGAATATAATAATATGAAAGAATCTGATACATATACACAAGAAGATTTAGATAAATATTTATTTGAGCTTACAAAACAAAGAAATATGTTGGAATATGGAAAAGACATTGTACAAAATACTGAAAAAATGAGTCTAAATAAAAGTGTATTAAATAGAAAATATTATATAATAATTTCATATTATTCAGAAGAAAATCCAGATGAAAAATATAGTATTGAAGAAATAAGAAATATGGCTTTTTCAGAATTATACACAAAGGCACAGTCAATTATTAGAACTTTATCTGCTTGTTCGGTAGGAGGAAAAATCTTATCATCTAAGGAATTAATTGAATTATTATATGTAGCATATAACAGAGATGAATCAGAAGCATTTGGAATAGATAAAGCAATGCAAGCAGGATATGATGATTTGTATTCAACAGCACCAGATGTATTTGAAAAGAAAATAAAAGCCTTAGATCAAGTGGTACACGATAGAGCAGTAGACTTGGCAAATCAAACTGTTGATAAAGTTAGATCTAGAAATCAACAAAAAGCCGAAGAGACAGAAGAGAATATGGAAGAACTAGTCAGAAAGATGGCTGAAGTAATAATAGGAGATAATAGAAATTATGTTGGAGTAGATATTGCTTCTGAAGCGATAAAAGAGTTAGAAAAAGCAAAAGAGGAAGGAGAGGAAAATAATGAGGAAATCAAAAAAACAACTAGAGGAAGAAAAAAGAAAACAGCAAATAGCTAATCAGCAAGAACCTGGTATTTTAAGGAGAAAAACTATAAAAGAGTTGATAGCACCATCTGGAATTGATGCATCTAAAATAGACCATTTAGAGATAATTTCAAATGTAAAAAGATATGCAAGAAGTTTCTTTATTTCTACATTGCCACGTATGTGTACCTTTCCAGAATTGTTTAGAGACTTGTATTTCTTCGGAGATGTAAATACTTCTATATATATAACACCGATTGCTGAAGCAAGGTCTCAAAATGAATTAAATAAAGTAATTAATGAATTGGAAACTGAGAGAATTGTTGCAGCTGATAGGGGAAATATAAATAGGGAGAGTACATTAACTCAAAAGAGATTTGAGGCAGAGCAATTAAGAGATGAAATAGCAGCAGGTTTTAATAAAATGTATGATGCTTCAATAATAGCAACTTTATTTACATATAATATGGATGATTTAGATAGATTGACAAAACTGTTATCAACAGAAATGTCTAAATCATTAGTAGGAATAAAAAGTGCATGGGCAATGCAAGAAGAAGCCTTTAAATCAAATGTACCGTTAATGGATGATAAGGTTAAAAAGAAACATTCTTTTGATAGTAGATCTATGGGAACAGTATTTCCTTTTACTACATCAGAAGTTGGACATCCTACGGGAATACCTCTTGGATTTAATAAACAAACTGGAACCCCAATATTATTTGATAACTTTCATCCATCTTTAACTAACTATAATATGGTAGTATTTGCTAAATCAGGAGCAGGTAAATCTGTTACAATGAAAACTCTAATATCTAGATCAGCCATATTAATGGGAATTGAAAGTTTAGCACTAGATGCTGAAGGTGAATATCAAATAGTTGCAGAAAGTTTAGGTGGAATTAATGTTGTATTAAGTCCAAATTCAAAAACTGTAATAAATTTATTTGATATAGAGCCAGAGACAATTAAGGATGAAATTACAGGAAGAGATAGAATTGTTTTAAATGTAGAAAATAAAGTAGAAGATGTTACACAAGCATTGCTTACAATGGCAAGAGGAAGTACAAGAAGTAAAGAAGTAAATGAACTTACAAAGCAGGTAATTGCAGAATCCGTAGCAGAAGAATATAAAGCAAGAGGAATTACCAATGATCCTTCTAGTTTGTATAAATCAGGTGGAACGTTACAAAGAGGAGATAGATTATATAGAGAGAAAAAAGAAATGCCAACAATAGGAAGTTGGTATAAGCGAATAGAGCAAAAAGCAAAAGATAATAAAGATAGCAACTATCAATTTCATTTTAGCTATTTATTAAAAGTTATGCGACAATATATTAGAGAGTATAATGGTCAAATGGCATATTTTGATGGGCAATCTACTTTTGAATTATTAGATGGAGCAACATTTATAAATCTTGATATATCTCAACTAGAAGAAAGATTTGCAAGACCACTTGCTCAACAAATATTACTTTCTTGGATTTGGGAGAAGTACGTAAAGAAAAATAGTGAAGATAGAACAAAAGCTAAGCAAAAAAGAGTATTAGTTGATGAGGCTTGGATGTTATTGCCATATCCAGAAGCTGTAGATTTTTTAAATACGATGGCTAGACGTGCTAGGAAAAGAAATGTTTCTTTAGCTATTGTTTCTCAGAGATTCCAAGACTTTTATGAAAAACCAGAGGCACAAGCAGTTTTAACTTCATCAGATACAAAGTTATTTTTAGCACAAGATAAGTCAGAAATTGAATATTTAAAGAAAGTATTCAAGTTGAGTGATGGTGAAGCTAATTTCTTGATTACATGTTTAAAAGGAGAAGGTTTATTAAAAGTTGGTTCGGATACGGCTATTTTACAGATAACTCCAACGGCTAAGGAATTTGAATTTGTAGAGACAAATTTAAATCAATTAGTTAAAAGGAGGAGAGCTACAGGAAATGTTTAATTTAGGAGGATAAAATGAAATTTTTAACTAGAAAAGAAAGTGTAGCACGAAAGATATTAATAATTCTACTAGTATCATTAATATTGATTTTTGCAGTTACTCCAAATTATAGTGTACAAGCAACAGAAGTGTTGAATGAAGAAGATATGCCAGATGAAGGAGAAGGTATAATTGGATCTTTATTAAAACAGATCATACAAATAATAGTTGCTGTTGGAGATATTGTAATGGGAACTTTAAACCATTTCATGTTAGGTGCAGATGGTTTCACTTCTGCGATGCTTTCTCCAGATAATGACAATATTGGAAATGAAGATTCGTGGTTGTATGTGGGAGATGACGAAGAAATAGATTTTGAATTTGGAGAAGGTACAATAAGTACTGCGGATTTTTTTGGATGGATATTAGGAGCAGATTTTGATATACCAAACTTTTTATATTCACCAGAAGCGATATTTTCAAATAATATAGCAGCTTTGGATGTCAATTTCTTAAATCCCAATACTTATACTGCAATTACTGATTCAGCGCATTCATTAGATCCAGAAAATGCTGAACAAGCATCGGAGTCAGCTGCTAGTGGTGTTTTAAGACAAACAATTTCAGACTGGTATATTTCTTTTAGAAATATAGCGATAGTAGGACTTTTATCTGTCTTAGTTTATTTAGGAATTAGAATACTAATAAGTTCAACTGCAGTTGATAAGGCTAAGTATAAAGAATCTTTAAGAAGTTGGGTAGTGGCATTATGTTTGGTATTTTTTATACATTTTATAATGTCTGCATTATTGATGATAACAGATAGATTTACAGACTTATTTAATGATAGTGTTAATGGAGGTATTACGGTTGCTGTTGCAAATCCTGATGGAGGAGAAGATATAAGATTTAGAACAAATTTAATTGGTTTAATAAGATTTAATGCTCAATCTGTAAGTATGTATAACACAGCAGCCTATTCAATATTATATCTAATCATGGTTATGTATACGGTTGTGTTTACGATTATGTATTTTAAAAGGTTTCTATATATGGCATTTTTTACAATGATAGCGCCATTAGTAGCCTTAACATATCCAATTGATAAAGCTGGAGATGGACAAGCACAAGCATTTAATTTGTGGTTTAAAGAGTATACAATGAATTTAGTTTTACAACCTGTACATTTAATATTATATGTGGCTTTAATTTCATCTGCAATGGAATTGGTTAAGCAAAATGTAATTTATGCAATTGTGGCAATAGGATTTTTAATACCAGCTGAAAAATTTATTAAGAAAATGTTTGGACTTGATAAAGCTGAGACTCCAAGTGGATTTGGATCTTTTGCAGCAGGTGCAGCGACTATGTCTGGATTAAAACAAGTTGCTTCAGTGCTTGGGGGTGGAAATAAAGGAAAGTCTGGAAAAGATGGTAATTCTACAGCAGTGGATAAAGATGCAAATGGTAGAGTAAGGACTCAAGACAGAGGGTTCTTAGAATCATTTGGAAATAATAATCAAGAAGGATTACCGGATAGTGATGGGCAACAACCGATAGACAGACTAGGAGATGGCAATGAACCAGAAGCGCAATCTGATGAACATCAAAGAATGTTAGATGATAGAGCTGAATGGCAAAGAATAGCTGATGATCCTAATGCATCAGATATGGATAGAGAAGAGGCATTACAACAGGTTGAGTTCCTTAATGATGATATGAAACAGAAAGGTTATGCAACAGAAAGAGATCCTATAGAGCAATCAGAACAAGAAGGTCAAGGAGATCAACAAAATCAACAAGAACAATTAGGAACAACAAATCAATCCGGAAATAATTCTCAAAATACAATAATGCCAACACCAGTAGATAGAAGTGAATATCGTAAAAAACGTGCAATAAGAGGAATTAAGAAAGCAGGAAAATTTGCACTTAAAGGAGCAAAAATTGCTACTCAAGGTTTAGGAATTGCAGGAGGAGCAATGGTAGGATTAGCAGCAGGTGCAGCTACAGGAGATCTTTCAAATGCAATTACATATATGGGAGCAGGAGCTGTTGCAGGAAGAGCAATAGGAAAAGCAGCAGGAAATTTACCAGAAGGAGCAGTAAATCTTGCTAAAGGAGCTACAAATACTATTGAAGATAAAGTAGATGAGTATAGGTACAATAAGGATAAGGACATGTATGGTGTAGGATATGCTGCTGAGCAGGCTGCTATAAGACAAAATCAAAGAGAGGAAAGAAGATTTTTAGATAATAAAGAAGAACAAGAAAAATATGAAGAAATGGCAGGAAGAATTAAGAAGTCAACTGGACATGATGTTAAAACAGAAGATTTAATGAGATCAGCATATGATTATAAAAAAGCAGGAATCACAGATGAAAAGCAGATAGAAAATGGATTGACAATGGAAGCTAAACATGGTGGAGTAAATGGGGAAAACCATGAAAATATGATGGATATTGTTAATATGGCAAATACATATGGAAGAGATTATGTACTAGATGATAAAAAACGTAATAGTTTACAAGGTGTAATAAAAGATAAAGTTAAAGGAGAGCAAAATCAAAATAAAGTGTGGGATTTTTATACAGAAGCATTGGGAATTAACGAAAATACTGCAAAGAGGTATGCTATAAATCCAAATAATCAGGCTACACGACAAAGAAATTCAAGACAGTCAGGACAATCAAGACCTACAAATTCACCTAAAAAACCAAGTCAATCTTAAAGAATTAGAATGTGATTGATTAGATGTCAGTATGATTTAATGAAAAGATAATAGAAAGAGGAAATCTATGCATAAACTATGGAGATATTATAATCAAAATAAAATAAAGGTATGGGGTATTCTTTTAGCTATTGTACTAGGATTAGTAATGCTTCAAGTCATAAATAATGCAATTAGAGAACAGAATACGAATACAAATGAAAATGGTAACAATCAAGAAACAACATCTAATGTTGTTTCTTATCGTAATGAAAGTGAATCAATGGTTTCTGGGGGAAATGTTTCAAGTTTATATAGTGATGAAATAGGGGAAGTCATTGATCAATTTTTTACGTATTGTGTAAATCATGAGCCACAAAAGGCGTATGATATGGTAGCAAATGATACTAAACAGTTATTATATCAGACAGAAGAATTATTTGAAAAAAATTATTATGAGAATAAATTTGAAGGAAACAAACAATTTTCTTTTAAATCTTGGTCTAGTGCAGATGGGATTTTTACTTATCAAGTTAGAATTTTTGATAATATGCTTGCAACTGGACAAACAAACGATAATTATATAGAAGAATATGTTACAGTTACTGTAGATGCAGGAAGTTATAAACTGAATTTAAATAGTTATATAGGAAGAAAACAACTAAATGTAAAAAGTGAAGATGATAATTTATCTGTACAAGTTGTTACAGTTGATAGATATTTAGATTATGAAGTGTATACATTAAATATACAAAATAAAACAGATAAAAATTTATTACTTGATACAAAGAGAAATACAGATTCCTGTTATGTTGTAGATAGTTTTGGAAACAAATTTGAGGCTTTTATATATGAAAATAATGATGAGGACTTAGAATTTTCTCCTAAAGAGATGAAAACATTACAAATTAGATTCAGTGATGCATATAGAGAAGGGTTAACAATTAGAAGTATTAATTTTACAGATATTGTGGATAAAGAAGAATATGAAATAAATAATGATATTGAAGGAAATACATATGTAGTTAATATAGATTAGAAATCAAGAATTTGTACTATAAAAATTTAAGGTGAAAAAGATAAATAGAAATAGATATAATAAGAAAAGAGGTGAAGAAGTTGGGAATAATAAGAAATTTAAATAATGATTCCAAAAACCAAGTAGAAAATAGCGTTAAAAAGTTTATTAAAAAAAGATTGAAAAAAATAGGGACAATTATTCTTTTAATTATTTTTTTACTACTTTTTTTATTAGGGATTTTTGATTTAGGTATTGAATTGTTTACTGCCCAAAATAATCCACAATTGGTATATGATACATTTGAGATAGAAGATTTAGCAGAACTTGTAGAGATTAAAGAAGATGGAAACGGAGGATATTATTTAGATTTTATTGATGATTTTGATGAAAAATTGTCAGATATTATTGATGAAATGAGAAAATCTGGTGAATATCATGAATTAACAAATAATGAAGAACTATTAAAGAAGATGATAAAAGCAGAAGTTTATACCCAATTTCCTGACCTAGGAGGAACTGTTCCAAGTGATTCAACGGATGGATTTCAAGGAGCTGTACAAATAAGAAGAGTAACGCCAAATAAAGATCCAGGAGCTATGGAGAATACTGGTAGAGGTGAAACTTCGAGTTTAGAGCAGGAAGAAGTTAATGAACCAACACCAGTTGAAGATAGAAATGATAGCAACAGATTGAATAGTTGGACTAAAGGGCAAAGATTAAAAATAATACCAGTTGATACACCTATTTATGAATCAATCCAAGGTTATTGGCAACCTATGCTACAAGAAGGAAGTCAAACAAATCAAATAAAGTTGCAAAGAGGGGATGTAGTTACATATCAAGGAGAATATACAATACATAATAATGGATTATCAGGAACTCAAACTATCTATGTTAAAATTTTAACAGATGACCGGAATTGAGGGATATCTTAAATTATCTTCAGTAGAAGCCATTATGAATGGAGAAACATCTAATTTAAGTAATTCAGGTGAAAATATGAAATTGGCAACTGTTTCTTCAAGAGCAGAGACTTCAAGAGAAGAAACAATTGGTAATGAAGGTGATACATATGTAGTTGCCATTGCAGCAGGAAGAAACAATGATAATGATACTGGAGTTGTAAGTGAGGATGGTACATTAGTAGAAGAAGAATTAACAATTCAAGTTGCAGAAAGAGTAGAAGAATTATTAGATAATTATTCAAATATAGAAGTTGTACAAACAGGTAGTACATCAAGGAATCCAGATGGAGTAGAACCAGAAGATAGAGCTGAGCTTACAAGAGATGCAAATCCTGATTTGTGTATTCAAATCTATTTTGGTGATGGGAATGAGGCAGGAGTAGAGACAATATACAAAGCAGGAGATATGATATCACAACAAATAGCAGAAATTTTGGCAAATAATTTAGCATCTTCGATGGGACTTGCAAATTTACAGGCTGGGGAAGATACAGCAAAATGCGTAGATAGTGAAGGAAATGCTGCTTCTTTAAGTATAATAGAAAATGCGGGTGTTACTGGTTTTCCTTCAGTAGTAGCACTAGGAGGGAATTTGAATCAAAATCCAGATGCTGAAGTTATTGCAAATGATGGAGTAGAAAAATATGCACAAGCAATTGTTAACAGTATAGATGAATATTTTAAAGCAGACCATAGTGGACGTACTGCAACAGAAATAGGAAAAATAACATATACTGATAGTGTAGAATCAAGAGTGATCAATATGAATTATGTATCACAGGAGACTTTACAAAGTTATGTTGATAATGGAGACTGGGAAAATGCTATAAAATCATATACATTAGATGATGATAGAAGTGTAATTGTAGTGACATGGTCTGTTAATGAAGATGGTTCCTTAGAATTAAAAACTAATAATTCTATGAATTTAAAAACTTCTCTAGAAAAATATATGATGCCTTTTGAATATTTGATGTATTTTTACATAGATACTGATTATGAAGATTTTGTAAGTGATTTAGCAGACGAAGTTATGAATTCAGAAATAATTGTAGCGGTGCAAGATAGTATTACGACTACTAAAACTATTGATACGACTCAGCAGATGACAGATGCGACTGTTGATAGGTTTGATGTGGGTTGGGATGATGTATCTGTTGACGAAACTATTACTGAAAATGTAAGTACAAGTATAGATTTAACATATGTTAGTACATGGTGTGTGAAAGCATATCAGGAAAATAGTTATAGTGAGGCAGTAATAGCGTTAGGGGAACAAGAAGAAACTATAGTTGAAGTTCCTGGTAAAGTTACTGTTACAGGACCTACATATTCAATGTCAGAAGAAACTGCTGTCAATTCTGGAACTGGTACCTATGAGGTAGAAGTTAGAAATGAAGATGGAGAATTGGAAACGGAAGAAAGAACTTATGAGTATACTGTATATGAACGTGTGCGAACTCAAACTGATACAATCTCAAATAATTATGAAAAAGGCGAATATAAGACAGAAGGAAGAGAAAATGTATTTGTTGATTTATATAATGAGCATAATATGATAGATAAAGTAAGAACTGAAGATTATTTATATGCAATTATTGAAGGTAATGAAAGAACAGCTAACTTATTAGACTTGACAAAATATTTGATTTATTTAGCAACTGATGTGCCTTGGGGTGTACTGGAGTTTGATTTTAGTATATATGACTTGGCACAATTTCAAGATACAGGTTCTTCTATGGGAGGCTTAGATACTTTTATAGAATATTTACATTCATGGGAGGGATGTACAGGTTTAAGTGAAGATGGTACAAAGTATATTGTTGGAGATGATGGAGCCGGACATCCTACTGTAGGTTATGGAATAGACATTTATAATAGTGGTTTTTTGGATAGATTTTTAGCTGCTGGATATGACGTTAGTATAGGATCATATATAGATGTGGAATTTGTTGATGCACTGGAAAAAGAAGAAGTACAAAGTGCATTGCAAACTGTAGAAGAAAGGACTGCAGGCTTAGGATTAACACAATACCAAAAATATGCATTAGTAAGTAGGATATATAATTGTGGTTCATCAGGAGCATTTACTACTCGTAATGGAAAGAACTTTGTTGAGGCATATAATAGTTATTGGAATCAAGAAACGGATGATGAGTATAGAGTTACAGCTAATGATTCAATGTATAATCATCCTTTATATCAAAATTATATGGCAATGCCAAATACGTCTAATGGCAATTATATGGCTGGACTTGAAAACAGAAGGAAATCAGAATGGATACTATTTAAAACAGGATATTATGATAGGATTGATAAATGGTGTTCAAATTCAGCAGGAGGAACGATTGTTGAAAAGGCAATAGAATGTCATGCATATTTAAGAGAAAATGGATATACATATGCTCAGGCTGGAATTAATATTCCAATAACTAGTGGTGTTAGAACGGTAGATTGTAGTTCTTATGTATCATGGGTTTTATATGAGGCAGGATTCACTGAATTTGAGGGATATCAAAAAACTAGTAGTACATTTACATCTAATCCATGGGGATGGCAAGAGGTTAGTGTTTCAGAAGCACAGCCAGGTGATATAATTACTTATTCAGGACACGTTGAAATTGTTGCAGGAGATGCTGGTGATAGATTTAGAGTATATAATTGTGGAGGAAATGAATCTATAAGTTCTGAAGGAACAGCTGAGCTACCAGAAAGTAGTGTTTCAGGATATACAAAAAGCAGTATACTTAAAGTAATACGACCACCACAAAGTTAGGAGGAATTTATTTGAATAAGATAAAAACTGTAATTTTTGTTATGTTAGCTATAATAATAATTATTATTATTACATTGATTATTTTAGCTATGCAAAGGAAAACAGAAGGATCAGATTATCAAGATACTGATTTTGAACATGATGTGTCAAATGTGGAAATAAATCAATCTGTTGAGCAAGTTACAAATAGAAATGATTATTATGCTGTGAAAAATATTATAGGGAAGTATGCATATGCTATAGTAGATGGTGGAACAGAATCTGTTTTTAATATGATTAATGCTGATTACTTAGAAGAAAATGGAATAACGGTAAATAATATTAAAGCAGTTACTGATAATGTGATAGGATCAGATTTATCAGAAGAACAAATGAATGAATTAAAACTAAATATTTGGATAGATAAAATGTATTGCAAGGAAAGTGCTGTTAATATTAGAACATTTTTCGTGTATGGTAATTTTTCAAATAATGTAGAGCAAAATGAGATATCATTTCAAATAATTGTAGAAATAGATTCAAAAAATAATACTTTCTATATTTATCCTACTTCATATGTAATGCAGAACTATCAAGATGAGCAAGATCTAGAAAGTTATACTACAGAATTAACTGAAATACCAAAAAATAATTATAATACTTTTAGCTTTGTTAATGTAGAGGATTCAACTGTTATAAATGATTATCTATCAAATTTTAAAAGTTTATTAATAAATGATGTTGATAGTTCGTATGAATTATTGAATGAAGACTATAAAACTAATAAATTTGGAACTCTTGATGAATACAAGGAATATGTTAATAATAATATTAATTATCTATTATCAATAACAATTGATAAATATAAAAAAGATGTTACAGAAAACGGAACTCAATATACATGTATAGATGGAAATGGTAATTATTATATATTTGAAGAAACGGCTATTATGCAGTATAAAGTATTGTTAGATACATATACGGTGATATTACCGGAGTTTACAGAACAGTATGATAACCTAGATAATACAAAAAAAGTTGTTCTGAATATAGAAAAAGTAATTCAAGCATTAAATCTTAGAGATTTCAAATATATATATAATAAGTTAGATGAAACTTTTAAAGAAAATAATTTCCCAACTTTAGAAAGTTTTGAAGTTTATATGGACGAAAACTATCCTTCTACCTATGAGGTTGAGTATGCAACTTATAATCAAGAAAATGAAACATATATGCAAACAATTATTTTAAAGGATAAAGATACTAATGAGCAAAAGGAAAATACTATCATTATGCAATTGAAAGACAATTATGAATTTGTAATGTCATTTAGTGTACAAGAGTAAAATAGCGATAATAAAAGTGAATATAAAGAAACTGAAATGTTTAGAAATTTATAATATTCTAGCATTTCAGTTTTTAAATTGATTAAATAAATATGCTATTAATTAAACAAATTAGAAAAAATATCAACAACATAATGAATAGTTTGATTATTTTCATATAAATTCATAAAAAAGTTTTGTATAAAAGGAACATGCCACAATAGAATTAAAACAATTATAACAATGATTATAGAGATTATTCCCTTCAAGTAATCTTTAAATGACTTTTTATATCTTATTTTATAACCACGATTTTTTAAATCTTGAATATATGCATCATGATAGGCTTTTTGTCTGGCTTGTTCCATTTGTTCCTGATATTGAAGTTGTTGCCTTTTATATTCCAATTCTTGTTGTTCTTTTCTTATCTCATCAAATTTTTTCTGATTTATATCTGTTTCTGGATTTTCATTAGTTGTGCTATTAAAAGAATTTAGATTTATATTTGATATAGTTTCATCTTTCAGGTTTTGGTCATATAAAGCTTTTTTATCTGGATTAGATAATATTTCATATGCTTCATTTATTTCTTTTAAAATTTCTTCTGCTTCTTTTTTATTACTTTCTTCTTGTAAATCTGGATGATATTTTTTTGCAAGTGTTTTATATGCTTTTTCAATTATTTCTGGTGAAGCATTTTGATTAATTTGTAAAATATCATAATAATTTTTGTTCATAATATAAACTCCTCATTTTAA
Source organism: uncultured Clostridium sp. (assembly GCA_946487895.1). GTDB lineage: Bacteria > Bacillota > Clostridia > TANB77 > CAG-508 > CAG-269. The sequence goes on along the minus strand of CAMLUO010000015.1, from coordinate 7,015 downwards.
TTTGTATATATAGTATATCACAAAGGGCAAAGATTTCAAATATTATATATAAAATAAAAAGGGAGGGAATAGTTAGTATGAAATTAGGTTTAGCTTTAGCAGGGGGAGGCGTAAAAGGCGCTGCACATGTGGGAGTATTAAAGGCTTTAGAAGAAAAAAACATAAATATAGAATATATTGGCGGAACATCTTCTGGGAGCATTGTGGCTTCATTATATGCTATGGGATTTAGCGCAGATGAAATTTATAAAATATTCAAAAAGTACTGTAAAAAAATTAAATATGTAGATTTTTTTAATATTGTGAAGGCAATTTTAGGTTTAATATTTACAGGAAGGATTATTATTGATGGATTAAATAGTGGAAAACAAATAGAAAAATTAATTGATAAAATGGCACATAAAAAAGGAATATATAATATTTCAGATTTGAAAAAGAAATTAGTAATACCAAGTGTAGATATGTGTAATGGGGAAGTAATATGTTTTACTTCTGTTGATAAAAATATTATTAGTAGTAATATCCATCAGAATAAAGAAAACAGAGGTGAATTTTCTGATAAAGTAAAGTTTGAAGGAGAAATGCCAATAGGTAGAGCTGTTAGAGCAAGTTGTAGTTATCCAATCGTGTTTTCACCTTGTTCGTACCGTGATACTAAGTTAATAGATGGTGGTATACGTGAAAATGTCCCTTGGAAAGAACTTAAACAAATTGGTGCAGATGAGATTATAAGTGTTACTTTTGAAGAGGATATTGATAAAACTTGTTGTAAAAATTTGATTGAAGTTGGAGGAAGAGCCATAGGTCTTTTGAGTAGAGAATTGTCTAATTATGAAATGCAAGGTGCAGATTTTAATTTGAAATTAAAAAGTGAAAAAGTTGGCTTACTGGATATGAGTAAAATAGATGAGTTATATTTGATTGGTTATAATGAGATGAAAAAATATTTACATAATTTATATCTTGACTAATTATTTTTTTATTATATATTAGATATGCCTTTCGCCAAAAGGTAGAAAGGAGGTTTATGCTCTCATGCGTAATTTGCTAGAATTGCTAGAACTTATATTGATTTACTACATAGTAAAGCATTTAAGTAAATAGCAAAAGAAAAAGACCAGGTATAGATTGACAGCTTCCTGGTCTTTTTTTTGTTTATACATCTAACACGTAATTTGTTTGCTAGCTAAATATATTTTAGCACTTATTCTATTATATGTCAAATTTTTTTAAAATATTCCAATAATTAGGAGATTCTTTCTGTACTGCTTGTAGTACTTTCTTCTACACTATTTTCAGAAAACTTAACTTCTTCATTTTCCTTTTCAATAGCCTTTTTACGATTTTGCTTAGCTTGTAAGTTATCTTTAGCAACTGTCATTAACAATTTAATTCTATTTGTTTGATTTGATTCACTAGCACCTGGGTCATAATCAACAGGAGAAATATTTGCATCAGGGTACATGCTACGAATAGTCTTTATAACACCTTTTCCAACAACATGGTTAGGTAGACATGCAAATGGTTGAACACAAACAATATTTGGAATGTCATGTTCTATGTACTCAATCATTTCAGCTGTTAAGAACCAACCTTCACCTGTTTGATTTCCAATAGATAATACATCTTTTACTTTATCTTCAAGATGCCAAATATCACATGGTGGTAAATATCCTTTTTTAGAACTTGCCAATGCTGCTTTTACATCTTTTTCTAGTAAATCTATTAATTTTATAGCAACTTTCATAAGTTTTGAAGATGTTTTATTTGTATTTAATAATTTATTAAATGTAATTTTATGTGTTGCCATAAACTTAACAAATCCCATGAAATCTGGAAGAATTACTTCAGCACCTTCTTGTTCAAGTAAATCTGCAACATAGTTATTTCCAAATGGATGATATTTAATTAGAACTTCTCCAACTATGCCTACACGTGGTTTTTCTACTGATGTATCTAATTCTATTTTTTCGAAATCATTTACTATGTCATAAATACTTTGTTTAAATTCTTTATTTGTTGATTTTTGTAATAGCTTTTTACATTTTTCCATCCAAGTATCAAATAGTTTTTGTGTTTCACCTTTATTTACTTCATATGCTCTATTTTTTGTTAGCATTTTTTGTAGTAAATCACCATATAGAACAGTTTTTAGCAACCTTTCAATTAGAGGTGCAGTTATTTTGAATCCTGGCATCTTTTCCATACCAACAATATTAAATGAAATTACTGGTACATTTTCAAATCCAGCATCTTTTAAGGCTTTACGTATAAATCCTATGTAGTTTGTGGCTCTACATCCACCACCTGTTTGTGACATGATTAAAGCAGTTTTATTTAAGTCATATTCTCCAGATTGTAGGGCCTCAATCATTTGTCCAGTTGTTAATATTGATGGATAACATGCATCATTATTGACATATTTTAAACCTGTTTCCACTGTTTTTTGTGTGCAGTTTCTTAATAATTTTAGATTATATCCAGATGATTTTACAGCACTTTCTAATAAATCAAAGTGTATTGGAGCCATTTGTGGCATTAAAATTGTGTAATCCTTACGCATTTCTTTAGTAAAGATTTTTTTCTTAATTCCGTAGTCTCCGTCAGCTTTTTCTTGTTTCTTTTCTTGTTCTCTCTTTTTCATGCTTGCAAGTAAAGAACGGATACGAATCCTTACAGCCCCTAAGTTGTTTACTTCATCTATTTTTATTAATGTATACATTTTGTTGTAACTTGATAATATTTCTTCAACTTGGTCAGTTGTAACAGCATCTACACCACAACCAAATGAAGTTAATTGTACTAATTCTAAGCTATCATGTTTTCCGACAAAATCAGCTGCTGCATAAAGTCTTGCATGATATACCCATTGGTCAACAACACGAAGAGGTCGTTTTGCTTCTGTTTTATCTGAAATGCTATCTTCTGTTAAAACACAAAGACCTAATGAAGTTATTAATGTATCAATACCATGATTTATTTCTGGATCTACATGATATGGACGTCCGGCTAGAACAATCCCTTTTAGATGATTTTCTTCAATATATCTAACTGTTTCAGCACCTTTTGCTCTAATATCATTTTTACATTTTTGATATTCTGCTTCTGCTTTATCTGCAGCTTCATTTAGTTCTTCTTTTGTGAAATTATATTCTTTAAATTCATCTAATTCCATAACTTTTTTAACAAGATTTTTCTTATCAAAAGGTAAGAATGGATTTATAAACTTAATATCTGGATTTTTTAATCCTTCTACATTGTTTTTCAAAACTTCTGAATATGAAATTACAATTGGGCAGTTATAGTGGTTATCTGCTTTTTCATATTCTTTTCTTGAATATGGTATACAAGGATAAAAGATTGTTTTTATACCTTGTTCAAGTAAACTTTCTATATGTCCATGTGAAAGTTTTGCAGGGTAGCAAACTGATTCAGATGGCATTGATTCCATTCCTTTTTCATAAGTTTTACGTGTACTTTTTTCTGATAGAATTACACGGAAACCTAAAGAAGTTAAGAATGTGAACCAGAAAGGATAATCTTCATACATATTCAAAACTCTAGGAATACCTATTGTTCCTCTAGTTGCATATTGTTCATCTAATGGTTTATAGTCAAAAAGTCTTTGATATTTATATGCAATTAAATTAGGTAATGGCTTAGATTTTGTAACAACACCTGCACCTTTTTCACAACGGTTTCCTGATACATGTATTTGACCATTACTAAATTTGTTAATTGTTAATTTACAATGGTTCTCACAGTTATTACAACGTGTGTGTGTAATTTTTATTTTTAAATTGTCAATTTCTTCAGTTCTTAAAATTGTTGAAGTATATTCCATGTCTAAATTTGCTTCATATTGTTCTTTAGAAAGTAGAGCCATTCCATATGCACCCATAAGTCCAGAGATATCTGGTCTTACAACATTTTTCCCAACTATTAATTCAAAAGCACGAAGAACAGCATCATTATAGAAAGTACCACCTTGTACTACTATATGATTTCCTAATGTTTCAACATCTCTTACTTTCATAACTTTTTGAATAGCATTTTTGATAACTGAGTATGATAATCCACTAGAAATATCTCCAACTGAATATCCTTCTTTTTGAGCTTGTTTGATTTTAGAATTCATAAAAACAGTACAACGAGAACCTAAGTCAACAGGTCTTTTGGCTTCAATTGCTTCTTTTACGAATTCTTCAATAGATAAATTCAAACTCTTTGCAAATGTTTCAATAAATGAACCACATCCTGAAGAACATGCTTCATTTAGCATTATATTATCAATTGAACCATTTTTCATTCTGATGTATTTCATATCTTGACCACCAATGTCAACAATACTTGTTACATCCGGCTCAAATGTTTTTGCTGCTGTATAGTGTGCGATTGTTTCAATTTCATTTAAATCAACATTTAAAGCTGTTTGTATTAATTTTTCGCCATATCCTGTAACACTGCTATATCTTAAAATTGCTTTTTTAGGTAGTATAGAATATAGCTGTTTTAACATTTTCATAACACTTTGTAGTGGATTACCTTCATTGCTTCCATATAGTGAATATAAAAGTTTTCCATCTCTATCAATTAAAACTATTTTTGTTGTTGTAGAACCAGCATCAATTCCTAAATAGCAGTCACCTTCATAAGTAGCTAAATTAGCTTTTTCTACTTTAGCTTTATCATGTCTTTCTTTAAATGCTTGATAGTCTTCTTTATTTTTAAATAGTGGGTCTAAAGGTTGTGTTGTATTATCATGTGAATTTTTTAAGTTTTCTATTTTTTGCTCTAGTTCTGTTGTAGTTATAACTTCAGAATTCATTGAATCTAGGGCAGCACCTTTGGCAACAAGTAAATGTGCTTCTTCTGGTACTATGATTTCATCAGGTTTTAATTGTAAAGTTTCAATAAATCTTTTTCTTAACTCTGATAAATAATTTAAAGGTCCACCTAAAAATGCTACATTTCCTCTAATTGGTCTACCACATGCAAGACCACTAATTGTTTGATTAACAACTGCTTGGAAAATAGATGCAGCGATATCTTCTTTTGCAGCACCTTCATTTATTAATGGTTGTACATCAGTTTTTGCAAAAACACCACATCTTGATGCAATTGGATAAATTGTTTCATATCCTTTTGCAAGTTCATTAAGACCTGCAGTATCAGTATGCAAAAGTGAAGCCATTTGGTCTAAAAATGCTCCAGTTCCACCTGCACATGTTCCATTCATACGTTGCTCAATTGATTGGTCAAAATATATTATTTTTGCATCTTCTCCACCTAATTCAATTACAACATCAGTTTTAGGAATATATTTTTCAACTGCTCTTTTACAAGATACAACTTCTTGTATGAAGTTTACTCCTAAGAATTTTGCAGCTGACATAGCTCCAGAACCTGTTAGTGCAAGTGTAAATGAATTATATGGATATTTTTTTAGTAATTCTTCTAACACTTTGCAAACTGTGTTTTTTGTGTCTGAAAAGTGCCTTTGATAATCTTTATATATTGTATTTTTATTGTCATCCATAACAATAATTTTTACTGTTGTTGAGCCAACATCCAATCCAACGTGTAATATATCTTCCATATAAATAGTCCATCCTTTCTTGTGATATATAAAATTTGATAAAAACAACCCCATATAACACCTTTAATTGTATACGGAAAACTGAATTTTGTCAAATGGAAAAAACTTACTTTATTATAATGAGATATGCTATTTTTGAAGAAAAAATATGTAATGCTAATGTAATAAATTAAAAGAGTAAAATTAATAAAAAAGTTCTAAAATGGACAAACAAATAATAAATATTTAGTAGTCAAATTAAAGGAGGATATGCATATGAAAAACAAAAAAATACTAATAATATTTGTTTGTCTTTTTATATTACTTTTAATAGGAGGATATTTTGCAATAAAATATGTAAAAAGTAAGAATGAAGAAACAATAGTTGAAGAATATGTACCAGAAGAGGAAATAACAGAAGAGCAATTAAGACAAACAATTGTAAGTTTATATTTTCTTGATAGCCAAACAAATGAATTAGTTCCAGAAGCAAGATTGTTGGATATAAAAGATATGATAGCAAATCCATATGAAAAATTAGTTAATCTATTAATTGAAGGTCCAAAAAACGAAAAAAATAGAAAATTAATACCAGAAAATACGAAGTTGCTTCAAAATTATTTAGAAGGAGACTGCATAGTTTTAGATTTTTCAGCTGAATTTTTAAATTATGATAAAGAATCAGAAAATGGAGAAGAAAATTTAATTAATAGTATTGTTAATACATTAACAGAATTAACAGAAATTAATCAAGTTAAAATATTGATAAATGGACAAGAAAATTCTGAATTTAATGAAGTATATACTAAAACTTAAAATGTTTTGGGGAGCGAGAAAAAATCATTATTTTAATAATTTATATAATTTAAAATATTTAAAATAATGTTGAAAATTATTAAGGAAATGTTCTACTTCATTTAATGATTTTATGGTATTATCTTTGCAATGTTTAAAATCAAAATGTTTTTTTGGAGGGGGATTTTTTCCTCCTCTATTGTTTTCATTATCTAGATTTTCATTAAAAGTATTTTCAAAATTTTTTGATGGAAAATTATTCATCATCTTCACCTTTTCTGTTTTATTTGTTGCAATTCCAGTTTGAAAAAATTTTATATTTTGCTAATTTTACATTTTTGTTATATAATATGATAAAATTGATTTATTTGCTAATTAATTTTTAATTTAAAAAAATTAGAATAAATTAGAATAAATTAGAAAAAAATTCTTAAAAATAGGAAATGCTATGAAAATGGAAGTTGAAAAAATTTCAATTTAAATAAATTAGAAAAAAATAGAATAAAATCGTATAAAATAGAATAAATTAGAAAATAGTAAGAATTTGAAGAATTGGTTTTTTTAAATTAAAATTAATTAATTTTAACAAATTTTAAATATATTAATTAGTAATAAAATTAAAAATAAAATATATAAAATAAT
>CAMLUO010000014.1 GCA_946487895.1 uncultured Clostridium sp. | reverse complement strand
AATTACTAATGTGATTTTCTTAACTTAATGACATTGGGACCGTCCCCTAATCCCTCTTAAAGGATAATACAAATCAATCCACCGCCACCTTCATTAACAATTCTCTCTAAAGTCTCTTGAAGTTTAATTTGAGCCTCTTCTGGCATTTTAGCAAGTTTAGTTTGTAAACCTTCATTTACAAGCTCATGCAAACTCTTTCCAAAAATATTAGATTCCCAAATTTCTTTTGGATTACTTTCAAATTCAGATAGTAGATAATTAACCAATTCTTCAGATTGTTTTTCTGAGCCTACAATAGGTGAAACTTCAGTTTCTACATTTGTCTTAATTAAATGAATAGAAGGAGCAGTTGCTTTTAATTTCACACCAAATCTTGAACCTTGTTTAATCATTTCAGGCTCTTCTAAAACTAAATCATCAATTGAAGGAGTAACAATACCATAGCCCTTACGTTCAACTTCATCTAAAGCATAAGATATTCTATCATATTTTTTCTTAGTTCTAGAAAGTTCTGAAATTATACTAAATAAGTCACCTTCATTAGAAACAGGAACTTCAGTAATTTCTGATAATACTTGATAAAACAATTCTTCCTTTAGAGTAATATCAATATTTACATTACCAGAGCCTAATTGAATATTAGATATTTTAGTTTGTGAAATTATTTGAGTAGTTGAAATTTTATTTACGCAATTAGAAACATCTTTCAAAACTCTAATATCTGAAAATGCATCTTTAATTTCTTTATATAATTCAGCCTTTAGTGGATGTTCAAAATCTAGGCCATCAATCCATTTAGGGAATTTTATACGAATTTGACTAGCTGGGAATTCATATAAAATTTTTGAAAAAATTTGATTAATATCATCAATTGTCAAATACTCACAATTAGTTGGAATAACTGTTGTTTGATATTTCTCACTTAAAGTCTCAGCTAATTCTTTTGCATAATCAGATTCAGGAGAATATGAATTTAGTAAAATTACAAAAGGTTTGTTTAAAGCTTTTAGTTCAGATACAACTCTTTCTTCTGCCTTGATATAGTCATCTCTTGGAATATCAGTAATACTACCATCAGTTGTGACTAGAATTCCAATAGTTGAATGTTCTTCAATAACCTTTTTAGTTCCGATTTCAGCAGCGGTTTCAAAAGGAATCTCCTCATCAGACCAAGGTGTCTTAACCATTCTTGGCATATCATCTTCTAAATAACCAATAGCGTTGTCAACTAAATATCCAACACAGTCAACTAGTCTAGTTCTAAATTTCAGATTATTATCTAAAGTTATTTCAACAGCCTCATTTGGAACAAATTTAGGCTCTGTTGTCATTATGGTTTTGCCACCAGCACTTTGTGGTAATTCATCTTTTGCACGTTCTTTCTTGTAGTTATTTTCTATGTTTGGAATTACTAATAAATCCATAAATTTCTTTATAAAAGTAGATTTACCAGTACGAACAGGACCTACCACCCCTACATAAATATCACCATCTGTTCTTTTTGCGATGTCTTGATACAAACTAGTATTTTCCATCTATTTACCTCCTTAATAATCAGTATAAAATGTTTGTACAAATTACTTTAGTTAATATATATTGAGCATTTTCTCGTAATATGACAAGTTTGATTAAAAAACTTGATAATAAAAAAAATATGTGATAGAATAGCAGCATTAGTAGGAGTTGAATATAATATACCAGTACAGTTAGAAAAATAATTACAATATAAGACTGAAAGGATGAAAAAAGGATGGATAAAGTACAAGATGCAATTGACATTTTAAAAATGTACAATCAAGAACATATTATTAAATTATTAGAAAAATTAGATGAAGAACAAAAAACAGAATTAATTGAACAAATAAACCACATAGATTTTCATCAAATTATGGAATTATATGATAATACAAAAAAAGAAATTGAGATAAAAGAAAATAAAATCGAACCATTACCATATTTAGATAAAGCAAAACTAACACCAGAACAAAAAGAAGAATTTGAAAAACTAGGAGAAGAAGTTATAAGAAATAACCAATATGCAGTAGTCACAATGGCTGGAGGTCAAGGAACAAGATTAGGACATTCAGGACCTAAAGGAACATTTAAATTAGATGTATATGGTAAAGGAAAATATTTATTTGAAATATTGGCAGAAAATTTAAAAGAAGCAAATAAAAAATACGATGTAAGTATCCCTTGGTATATTATGACAAGTAAAGAAAATAACAAACAAACAGTAGAATTTTTAGAAAAAAATAATTACTTTGGATATAACAAAGATGATGTGATAATATTTACACAAAGTGAATTACCATTAGTAGATACAGAAGGAAAGCTTCTAATAAATAAAGATATGAAAATAAAAGAAGCATCTGATGGAAATGGTGGTACATATTCTTCATTAAGAGCAAGTGGAAGTTTAGCAGATATGAAAGAAAGAGGAATTAAATGGGTATTCATTGGTGGAGTTGATAATGCGCTATTAAAAATGGCAGATACAACACTTTTAGGAATGGCAGTGAAAAAAGGTGTACAAATAGCATCAAAATCAGTAGTAAAAGCAAATCCACATGAAAAAGTAGGAGTATTTTGCAAAATGAATGGACACCCAAAAGTAATAGAATATGCAGAACTTCCAGAAAAAATGGCAGAAGAAATAGATGACAATGGAGAACTTAAATATGGAGAATCTCACATAATGTGTAATTTATACACAATAGATGCGATAGAAAAAGTTAGTAAAGAAACATTAATGTATCATAGTGCTTTCAAGAAAAATTCATACATAGATGAAGAGGGTAAAGAAGTAATACCAGAAGAACCAAATTCATATAAATTTGAATCATTCATATTTGATGCATTTGAATTTTTTGACGACATAGCAATATTAAGAGGAAAAAGAGAAGATGACTTTGCACCAGTAAAAAATAAAGATGGTGTAGACAGTCCAAGAACAGCGAAGGAGTTATATGAAAAGTTCTGGAACAGAAACAGAGATTAGGTGAAGGAGAAAATAGAAAGTGGAAGAATGTAAAATAAAAAATTTATATAATTTAGAAGAAACAATTGCAAAAGAATTACTAGAAAAACATGAATATCCATGGGAAGTATTACCTGAAATAAGTGACTTCATTATAGAATTAGGAAATAAGCTAGATGAAGTAAAATATGAAAAAGTAGGAGAAGATGTATGGATTGCTAAAAGCGCTAAAGTAGCACCAACTGCATACATACATGGACCAGCAATTATTGGAGAAAATGCAGAAATAAGACATTGTGCTTTTATTAGAGGAAAAGCAATTGTAGGAGAAGGAGCAGTTGTTGGAAATTCAACTGAATTGAAAAATGTGATTCTATTTAATAAAGTTCAAGTACCACACTATAATTATGTAGGAGATTCAATTCTAGGATACAAATCACATATGGGAGCAGGTTCAATTACTTCAAATGTAAAATCAAACAAAAAATTAGTTATTGTAAAAAATGGAAAAGAAAAAATAGAAACAGGTTTAAAAAAATTTGGTGCAATGTTAGGAGATGAAGTAGAAGTAGGATGTGGAAGTGTATTGAATCCAGGAACAGTTATTGGAAAAAATACTAATATTTATCCTTTATCTTCTGTTAGAGGTGTTGTACCAGAAAAAAGCATTTATAAAAATCAAAATGAAATTGTTGAGAAAAGATAAAAGAAATCAAATAGGTTTCTTTTTTTACATTACAAAGGAGAATATGTATGGAAGTGTTAAAAGTAGAGAATATTTCAAAAATTTATGGAGAAAACAATAATTTAGTAAAAGCATTAGATAATATTTCATTCACAATAAATGAAGGAGAATTCATTGCAATTACTGGTGCATCAGGTTCGGGAAAATCAACATTATTACATATTTTAGGAGGAATAGACAAGCCAACTTCGGGACAAGTATGGTTAGAAAACATTAACTTATCAAATTTAACAGATAATCAACTAGCAGGTATAATACGAAGTAAAATAGGAATAATATATCAGTTCTATAATTTAATTCCTACACTAACAGTTGAAGAAAATATAACATTACCAATTTTGCTAGACCATAAAAATATTAATAAAAAAAGATTAGATAGTATCTTAGAAATATTAGATATAAAGGATAGAAGAGATTTTTTACCAAACCAATTATCAGGAGGACAACAGCAAAGAGTAGCAATTGGAAGAGGTTTAATATATTCTCCTTCAATTATATTAGCTGATGAACCTACTGGAAATTTAGATAGTAAAAATTCTGAAAACATTATTAATCTTCTAAAAAATCTAAATAAGAAATTGAAACAAACTTTAATAATTGTTACACACAATTTAGAAATAGCAAAACAGGCAGATAGAATCTTAGAATTAAAAGATGGGAAAATAGTTTCTAATACGTAGATACATATGATAAAAGGGGTCGATTCAAATAAAAGTATTAAATAAAATAATTTGTAGAAATTTAGTAAAAAATAAAAAAAGAACATTATCAATCTTATTAGGGATAGTAATAGTTAATGTTGCGATATTTTCAATATTACTACTTTTATCTAGTTATCAACAATATTTAATAAATTCAGTACGATATAAAGACAATTGGGATACAAAAATATCAAATGTTACATATAAAGATTACAAACAACTAAATAATTTTAATCAAATTAAAGAAATTTCAAAAACACATAATATAGGGTTAATGAATATTCCATCAACTGGTGTTACATCAATCTATGTGGAATTATATTCATATGATAAAAATAGCATGCAGAATTTATTAGCAACTAATATAAAAGCGGGAAGATTACCTGAAAATTCAAATGAAATAGCTATATCTACTATGAATATAGATAGTGAAGATATAAATCTTGCTAAAGAAAAATATGAAATAGGTGACAAATTTATATTTGAAAGTGGAGAGTTTTCAAAAGAATATACTATTGTTGGAATATTAAATTCAAGCAAATATGACAAAAGTTCTATTACTGAAAGTATACATGGTGCAATAACATATATGGACGAAAGTGAAAATACTAATGAAAGCATAGTAGATATATATGTATCAAACACACATATACAAAATGTTTATAATACTGCAGAAGAGATAATAAAAACACTAAATATATCAAGTGATAATATTTCATATAATGAAGAATTATTAAATTACTCTTTAGTATCTAATTCTGAATTTAAAAATTCTTTCTACCTAGTAGGAATAACACTAATATTAATTGTTGTAATAGCATCATTTATACTGATTTTTACAACATTAAGTATAACATTAAATTCTAGAAAAAAAGAATTTGGAACATTACGTAGCATCGGTTGTACAAAAAACAAATAAGAAAAATCATATTTAAAGAAATGTTTATAATAACATTGATAGCCATACCTATTTCTATTTTGATTAGCGTTGGAGTAGTAAATATCATATTATATATAATAGAAAACTTAGTATCAAATTTGATATTACAAGACCAATCAATATTTATAGCAGGAAATACAGTTCCGATAAAAATGTGTTTTTCTTTAAAGTATTTAGGAATTGATATATTATTTATATTTATAACCATATTCATATCAGTTCTTATACCTGTTTTGAAAATAAGCAAAATTTCACCGATAGAAGCGATAAAAGAAATAAACGAAATACAGGTGAGTAATAAGAAAACAAATAAAAAACTATTATTATCTAAAATATTGAGTTATGAATCATCTTTGGGATATAAATATATAAAGAGAAGTAAAGGGAATAGTTCATCTATAATAATGTCTTTAGTAATTTGTATAGTTTTGTTTATAGTTTGTAGCAATTATATTGGAAATATTTATGCGCGTGCATATAATGAAAATATAAATTATAATTATTTAGCATATGTAAATGATTTACAAAATAGTGATGAATTAATTAAAAATTTAAAAGATAGAAATTTAATAAACAATTATTACACGAGAGAAAATATAACTACTTTAAATTTAAATATAAAGCTAGAGAATATAAATAAAGAACTATTAGAATTCTGGAACACAGAAGGAAGTACTCAACATATATTTTATAACGAAAGTAATCCAGAAATACCATTACTTACATGTACAGTATTTACAATTATAGAAGATGAAACATACAACAACTTTCTAGATAATTATGGAATTGAAAAACTAGAAGATGGAGAATGTATATTATTGAATAATATTAATTTGCCACAATATGCAAACTTTCATGTAACAAATTTTAAAGAAGGAGATAATATAGCACTTTCAATAACTAATTTAGGAAATCAAGACATACAATTTCAAGATGAAGAAATAAATGATGCAATAGATAGAGATATCGATTATAATTATTCTGCTATAAAAAACATTGATTTAAAAATAAAATCTATTGAAAATGACTTTTATGGGTATTTTAATTATTCAATTATTAATGATTTATATGCTTCACCAATAGCTATATTTGTAAATAAAAATACTTTAGATAATATTAATCATAAAATGACAATCGAACAAAGAAACTTTTTTAATACAAATAATGGATTTGATAATAATAGCGACATTAGAGTATATATTAATTCTAGTAATCCAACAGGTATTGATGAGTATATAAATGAATATACTGGAACTGAAATATCAGGTATAAACTATCAAAAACAAATAGAATCAAATAATAATAAAAGATTAATAATGGGAATGTTTCTATATAGTTTTATTGGATTAATTGCGATATCTTGCATATTAAATATATTTAATATTATATATTCTAATATACAATTACGAAAAAGAAATTTTGCAATTTTAAAATCATTAGGTATGACAAAAAAACAATTAAATAAAATGCTTAGATTTGAATGTTTTTATTATTGTATAAAGGCACTTCTTATTGGAATTACATTAGGTATACTGATATTTATTTTAATATATAAAATTGAATATGAAATAAATAATCACTTTTTGTATAGTATGTATATTTCTTGGCAAAACATAGCATTATGTATAATATTTGTATTCATAATTGTATTTGGCTCTATGAGTATTTCTAAAAATAGGATTAAATATGAAAATTTGATAGAAATAATAAAAAAATTTGAAAATTAATATTACAAAAAACTCACACAAATTAAATGTGTGAGCTTTTTGAACTACATTTGTTGATTTCCAGGAATAAAGTAATCAACTACACCATAAATTAAAGCACCAATAATAGCAGCAATCCAAGAAATTGAATATCCAGCTACAAAGAATTGAGTAACATATAATGTAATAGCTGCTAATGCAAATCCTAAAAACCCTTTACCAAATGGACTAGCATGTAGTCCAGTAAATTTAACAATTAAATAATCTATGGCTGTTAAAACAACAGCAGCTATAGCTAAAGTCCAAATACTATTAATGGTGAATCCAGGTGTGAAAAATGCAGTAATAGCTAATACTACGGCAGCGGCAATTAATCTACCTATAATCTGCCAAACAGTAGAAGCTCCACCTTTTGATTGACTTCCTTGTGCTTCTTGCATAAGTCTAACCTCCTTAGTTTAAAAATTCATCATGTACATTTTTTTAAAGGTTCTAAAATTATTATTAACTAAAAAAATATATTTATTCAAAAAAATTCGTATAAAAAAGTTAAAATTTGTAAAAAATAAAAATAAAACAAAAAACTAATCTACAAGTTAGGAGAATTAAAATGCTAATTACATTTTTTAGGTCAATAGTATTATATATAATAGTCCTAATTGTAATGAGATTAATGGGAAAAAGAGAAATAGGGCAGTTGCAGCCATTTGAACTTGCAATATCAATAATGATAGCAGACTTGGCGACAATCCCAATGACAGAAACAGGGATTCCTATATTTAATGGAATAATTCCAATTTTAGGATTATTATTAATGCATCTGATAATATCAATTATAAATTTAAAAAGTCTAAAAGGAAGAGAAATAATTTGTGGAAAACCATCAATACTAATTTATAGAGGAAAAATAGATGAAAAAATATTAAAAAAAGAAAGATTTACAATTAATGAATTACAAGAAAAATTAAGAAGTAATAATATAGTAAATTTAGGAGATGTAGAATACGCAATTCTAGAAACAAGTGGAGAAGTAACAGTAATTCAAAAACCAGAAAAAAGGGGAACAATACCAGAAGATTTTAATATACAACCCGATTACGAAGGAATACCATATGATTTGGTGATTGATGGAAAGGTTATGAGTAAAAATTTGAAATCAATTGGAAAAAATTATAATTGGTTAAAAAAACAAGTAGAAAAATTTGGTATCAAACCAGAAGAAGCATTAGTTGTAACAATTGATGGAAAAGGCCAGATTTTTTGCCAAAAAAAAGAAAGTGCATAGGAGATTGAAATATGTTAAAAGAAATAATTATTTGCATAACTATTGTAACAACAATTGTTATTGGAAATAGTGTCACTCAAAAGTATACAACAGAATCAGTGGATGAGATGGTTAATTCACTTAATTCTATAAGAACAGAAATTTCTGCAAATAGAGAGAATATAGATATAGATAATCTTGAAAATGAAATAGATAATTTGAAAGAAAAATGGGAAAAGAGACATGAAAAATTAGCTTTTTATATTGAACATGATGAATTAGAAAAAGTTGAAACAAATTTAACAGGATTAAAAGGTGAAATTGAAGGTGGGGAATATGGAGAAGTTATGAGTAGATTAGATCAAAGTGTTTTCTTACTTGAACATATAGAAGATAAATATAAATTTAATTTACAAAACATATTTTAATGAAAGACAATAAATAAAAATGAGTATAAAAAATAATAGAAAATTTTTCTCATTGCTTGGCTAACATTTCAGTATAAATTAATTCTAAACTTATGAAATAGGCACCTCTCAAAGCAAGTTTGAGATTCTCCTATTTCATAAGTTAAGAATTTCTATTATACTTTCATTCACATTCGCAATTTCGTAAAATTTTCTATTATTTTTATTACTTATTTTAGGCATCTTTTCCATTTACTGTTTCTGCATATTTTTTCAATTTTTCATAAACTAAATAATTAACAGTACCAGCTGGGAACTTTCCATTTTTATCCTTTCTTCCAGCAGGAACACCAGTTAAAACTTCAATACCTTCTTCAATTGTAGAAACAGAATAAATATGGAATTGCTTATTTTTAACAGCTTCAACAATTTCATCTGATAATTGCAAATTATCAACATTTTGTATTGGAATCATAACACCATGAGAACCATCTAAACCTCTCATTTTACAAATTTGGAAAAATCCTTCAATCTTTTCATTAACACCACCAATTGGTTGTATTTGGCCTTTTTGATTAACAGAACCAGTAACAGCAATAGATTGATTTATTGGAATTCCAGAAAGACTAGATAGTAATCCATATAATTCTGTACTAGAAGCACTATCTCCATCTACACCGTTATATAATTGTTCAAAACAAATACTAGCAGTTAAACAAAGAGGAAGATCTTGTGCAAACATTTCTCCTAAATATCCAGTTAAAATTAATACACCTTTAGAATGAGAAGGTCCAGAAATCTCAACTTCTCTTTCTATATTAACAACTCCATTTTTACCAGTATAAGTATTAACAGTAATTTTAGCAGGTTTACCAAAAGTATAATCACCAATACTCATAACAGTTAGACCATTTAATTCTCCAACTTCAAAACCAGAAGTATTAATTAAAAGTGAATTTTCTTTTATCATTTCTAAATATTTAGTATCATATTTTTTTACTCTTTCAGTTCTTTGTTCTAATGCTTTGTCAATAAATTTCGCTGTAACTACTTTAGACTTAGAAATCTTAGCCCAAGTTGCAGCTTCACCTACAACTTGTATTAAATCATCAAAACGAGTAGATACTTTTTTATGACTTCCTGCAAGTTTTGATGCATATTCAACCAAACGTCCCATTGCACTTCTATCTAAATGTGGTAATTCTTCATGCTCACAAAATCCATGAATTATTTGAGCAAGTTTATTCAAATTTTCAGCATTAATTGGAGCTTCTGATTCAAACTCAACCTTTATTTTAAACAATTTTCTAAAGTCAGAATCCATAGCAAGTAAAGTTTGATAAATTTGTTCATTTCCTATTAAAATTACTTTCAAATTTAATGGAATAGGCTCAGGTTTTAAAGAAACAAGAACCATTGAAGATGAACGTTGGTCAGCAGTATTTTCTATACCTATTTCCTTTATACGCAAAGCCTTTTTTAATGCTTCATAACACATACCATTTGCAAGTAAATCCTTAGCTTGAAAAATGATATAACCACCATTTGCTTTTTGTAGTAATCCAGGTTTTAGCATTGTATGGTCAGTTTTTAAAGCACCATAATAATTCTCATATTCCAATGAACCGAAAATATTATGATATGAATAGTTAGAATCCATAATAACTGGTGCACCGTCAAGGTTTGAATTATCAACAAATAGATTAACACGATAATTCAAACATGGGTCAGGTTTTCTAACTGCAGGACCTTGTTGCTGTTGAGATTGCTGTGGCTTAGTATCTTCTTCTAAGAAAACAGGAATATTCTTTAATACATCTTGTTTTACATCATTTAAAAATTGATTTATCTTTTTATTTCTCTTATATTTTGATTTTAAGAAATTAATGTGAACATTAACAGTTAATAATGCAACATTAGATTGCCATTCTGAAATTTTTTTATCAGATTGACGTTCTATTTCTTTTATTTGACCAATAACATTCATAATTTGCTCTTGAACTAATAATGACTTTTCTTCATATTCTTGTTTTATATTATCATCTAATTTTTCAAATTCTTCTTCTTCAATAGCTCTACCTTCAAAAACAGGCATCATATAGATTCCATTTTGAGCCGCTTTTACTTGAAAATTATATTTAGAAGCATCTTGATTTAATTTATCCAATAAAGCTGAACGTTTTGCCTCAAACTCTTGCTTAATTAATGCTTTTTCCTTTTCAAAATCATCATTATTAAATGTCTTTTTAATATCTTTTCTGATTTCTTTAATAAAGCCGTCCATGTCTTCTTTAAACTCTTTACCTTGTCCAGCATTTAAAGAAACAGCGATAGGCTCATTTGGATTATTAAAATTATAAATATAACACCAATCAGAAGGAACTTTTTTCTTTTTAGAAATTTTATCTAAATAATTTTTAGTGTACATGGTTTTTCCAACTCCACTAGGACCTTCTAAATATAAGTTATATCCCTTAACATCTACTTGCAAGCCAAATTCTAATGCTTTAATTCCACGGTCTTGACCAATACCAGTTTGTATTGATTCTAATTTTTCGGTAGTTTCGAATTTGAATAAATCAGTATTACAAGTCATTTTTAAATCTTTATATGATAATTCATTTTTATTTTTCATTTGTTTCCTCCAATCATTTTTCTTCTATTATAACCAGTTCGAGTTTATTTTATATTACTTAATAAAAAAAGTAAAGAAATAATTAATAAAAATTGTAAAAAATATTGCAATAATTGTAAAAATATGGTAATATTATGTTACTTTTATTCATATGTGAAAATTTATTCAATGTATTTTATTCTAATGATTAGTATTCCAGATATTCATTGAACTTTCAAGGTTTAAAGTAACAAGCTTCAAGAAAAAATAAAAAACATTCAAAAACTATTGACGAAATATTTAACTTATAGTAAAATAACCGAAAGCGAGGTGATAAATATATGGAAGAGAAGATTTTATCAATACTTGAGAATATTCATTCAGAAGTTAAAGGTGTAAGACAGGATGTAAATGAAATCAAAGAGGACCAAGTTGAAATGAAGCAAGATATCAAAAACATCCAAGAAGAACAAAAGGGAATGAAACAAGACATTAAAAACATTCAAGAAGAGCAAAAAGAAATGAAAAAAAATATCAAAGATTTGCAAGAAGGCCAAGCAGAAATGAAACAAGAAATGGCAGGAATGAAGCAAGACATTAAAAAATTGCAAAAAGGTCAAACATCTTTAAGAAAAGAAATGAAACAAATGAAAAAAGAGCAAACTATAATGAAAAATCAACAAGAAGCAATGATAGAAAACATAGAAACTATAAAAGAAAGGCAAAGAATAGACGGAATAAACATAGCAAAAATATTAGAAAAACAAAATGAAACTTTTGCGTTATTATTCAAGGAAAACAAAGAAAACCAGCAAAAGAAAGAAGACATAATAAAAAATAAGAAAAATACACCAAATTTGAAGTTACTTAAATAATTTTTAAAAATAACATATGAATAAACAAACTAAGAATCTCTAAAAATCTAATAATATATGATAGATGTAGAGATTCTTTTTAATTCGAACTATGAGTCAAAAGCAACAAAAACTATTGCAAAAATAAGTATATAAGTATATAATAAGGAAAACGATTTTGTGCCTTGGGAAGGAATGAGATTATATATGAATAAAACCAAAAGAAAAATATTTGAAACATCAATGAAACTATTTGCAAAAAAAGGATATGAGGCAACAAGCATAGAAGAAATAACAGCAACAGTAGGAGTAGCAAAAGGAACACTATATTATCATTTTTCTAGCAAAGAAGAAATCTTTAATTTTTTAGTCGAAGAAGGCATAAAATTATTACAAAACAGTATCGATATAAAAACTGCAAAATTCCCAAACTATATAGACAAAATAAAAGCAATAATATTAATTCAAATAAAAATAGTGGACAAATATGAAGATATAATTACAATCCTATTAAGCCAATTTTGGGGAAATGAAGCAAGAAACCAAATGTGTAAAGAACAAATATTAACATATATAAGCAAAATAGAAGAAATAGTAAGACAAGGGATAGAGAAAAAAGAAATAAAGCAAGGAAATCCACAAATAATAGCATCAGAAATTTATGGACTTATAGCTTCAAGCTTAGTATATAAAATAAGAAATAATGGACAAATAGACATTATGAAATTATATAAAGAATTTGAAAATACAATCATAGAAGGTCTAAAAATAAAATGAGAAGGGGATAGATGTCATATGAGAGAACAAATTTATAAGAATGAAGGTTATAGTAATTTAAAAGAAATGCTTCAAAAAACAGGAGAAAAGTTTGGAGACAGACCTGCATATATTTATAAAACTGAAGTTGAAGGAAAATTTAGAGAAATATCTCACAAACAATTTAGAGATGAAATAAATAGTTTAGGAACAGCATTAATAAATCTTGGACTAAAAGATAAAAGAATAGCAGTTATTTCAGAAAATAGATATGAATGGGGAGTTGCATATTTTGCAGCTGTTACAGGAACAGGTGTTGTAGTGCCATTAGACAAAGCATTACCTGACAATGAAATTGAAAACTTAATGATTCGTTCAGAAGTAGAGGCAATTTTCTATTCAAAAAAATATGATGAAGTAATGAAAAAAATAAAAGAAAAACAAACAACAAAAGTAAAATACTTTATTTCAATGGATTTAGAAAAGAAAGAAAATGATGTGTATTCTGAAAAAGAATTGATTGAGCAAGGTAGAAAGTTAATAGAAGAAGGAAATAGAGAATTTTTAGATGCAGAAATAGATAATGAAAAAATGTCAATAATGCTATTTACATCAGGAACAACAGCAATGTCAAAAGCAGTAATGTTATCACACAAAAATATATGTAGCAATTTAAAGGACATAACAGCAGTTATTAGACTAACACCAGAAGATAGATTTTTGTCATTTTTACCATTACATCATACATTTGAATGTACAGTTGGATTTATATATCCAGTATCAACAGGTGGATCAATTGCATTTTGTGAGGGAATTAGACATATAGCAGACAATATAAAGGAATATCAAATAACAGCAATGATTTCAGTTCCAATCCTTTTTGAAAGTATGTACAAAAAGGTAATGAAAAACATAGAGAAAAAAGGAAAACTAAAAACAGTACAAAAAGGAATAAAAATAAGCAAATTCTTATTAAAATTTGGAATTGATATAAGAAAAAAATTATTTAAAGAAATACATGATACATTAGGAGGAAAAGTAAGACTATTTGTAGCTGGAGGAGCAGCATTAGATCCCGAAGCAGAAAAAGGATTTAATGAATTAGGATTTACAATGTATCAAGGATATGGACTAACAGAAAGTTCGCCAGTAATTGCTGCAGAAGATGATAAATATCAAAGATTAGGTTCTATTGGAAAAGCATTTCCAAGTCTAGATGCAAAAATAGTTGAGCCAAATGAAGAAGGAATAGGAGAGTTAGTTGTAAAAGGACCATCAATAATGCTAGGATATTATAACAATGAAGAAGCAACAAAAGAAGCAATTGATGAAGAAGGTTGGTTACATACAGGAGACTTAGCAAAAATCGATAAAGATGGATATATCTTTATATCTGGAAGAAAAAAATTCGTCATAGTATTAAAAAATGGAAAAAATATATATCCAGAAGAATTAGAAACACTATTAAATAAAATAGAAGGTGTAAAAGAAAGTTTTATATATGGATATCCAGAAGATGATGGAGATTATAAAATCCATGCAAAAATAGTATATGATAAAGAAACAGTAGGAGACATATATAATACAGAAGATCAAGAAAAACTAAAAGAAATGTTATGGCAAGAAGTTAAAAAAGTAAATAAAACAATGCCAGCATATAAATATATTAGAGAAATTACAATTACTGATAAAGAATTGATAAAAACAACGACTCAAAAAGTTAAAAGATTTGAAGAAATAAAAACAGTTCTTAATGATAAATAAATATTACATCAAAATTACAAATTGCAAAATGTGTTGAAACTTAGGGAAATAGAAAGCATAATAAAATTGCAAAATGTCGAAAGAAAAAAGAATTTGTAACAATTTTGTAATATTTCTGTAACGAAAACTTAAAATAAAAAAAGCCAAACACACTTGTAGTTTGGCTTTAGTTAATGTATAATTATACTTGAAATAGCGAAAAAGCAAACACGCGTAAGATAAAGGAGGTACATTACAATGTCTAAATCTGGCATAGTAAATGTGAGAATGGTTATCACAGAAGAAAAAATATTATCAAATATAGATAAAATACAAAAATTAATAAATCCAAAAAGTAAAAAGCAAATCGTTCAATTAGAAGATGATACATACTTTAAGGATTTAATTGAATCAGTAAAAACATATTTAATTGAATATCCAAAAAAGAAAAACTTCCCAGCAAGTGTATACAAAGCAGCTTATGGGTTAGTTGAATATGCTACAAACCAATTTGAGGAAAATACTAAAAAAATAGAAGAATTAATTAGACAAAGAGAACAAAATATAGCAGCGGCAGGACAATTAAAAGAAATATTAGAAGCAGTAGAAAACAAGGAAAAGGATTGGAAAGAACAAGTTAAAAAAGCAGAAGATTTATTCTCAGAAGATATTGTAGAAACTCTAACAATTGTTGGAAAGGCAAAAGATACAGAATCAGATGACTACAAAGATGCTATGAAATTACTTAATGCAAGAATAAATAACTTAGAATCAAATTTACATATAGAAATAGATATGGAAAGAATTGAAGATAGATCAAAGGCTTTAAGTTATATTGGAATAGAAGTAGCAGATGCGTTAAAATCAATACCTACACCAATAGAAGAACCAGTAGTACAAAATGTTGTTGAAGAACAACCACAAGAGCAAGAGCAAGTTCAAGTACAACAAGCAGCAGTAGCAGAAGAACAACAAGCTCAAGAACAAGAATACATTCAAGAGACAACATTTGAAGCTAAACCAAGTCTATGGCAAAGATTTAAAAATAGCAAATTTGTTAGAGCTGTTAAGGCAATTACAAAAATTAGAATTGTACTTGATTATTCAGAAGCACTTCCAGAGGGTAGAGGAGAAAATAATCAATAAAAATAAATTTTCATTAAAAAGTCTAGATTTTATCTAGGCTTTTATGCTATAATGAAAAACATGAACGGAAAAAGGTTGAATAATAATTACAATTTTCCAACCCGGTTTGTGCCTTATAAAAGGATGAGATTGAACGTGAAAGAAGTAATAAATAATCTAATAATTAAGTTAAGAAATTTAATTAGTAAAATACCTAAAAGAATAAAAGCTATTTTAATAGCCATATTAATCGTGATTTTAATAATTATTCTAATAGTAGTACTAGTAAAAGAAAGTAAGAAGCAAAAATATGTAGAATATAATGGAGAGAATTTAAGTGAAAGTAAATATCCAGGATATAAAGAGTTGATAGATGAATTACTAGAACAGCATCCAAACTGGACATTCACATTATTTTATACTAAATTAGATTGGGAAGAAGTAATAAAAAATGAAGGACATTCAGATAGCAGAACATATCCTTTAAACTTAGTTCCAGATTCATCTCGATATCCAGAAGACTGGAAATGTGAAATAGATAGAGATAAAACCTATGATAATGGAACATGGCTATGTGCATCAGATAAAGCAATTAGATGTCAAATGGATCCGAGAAATATATTAAATGAAGATAACATTTTTCAATTTAAAGAATTATCATATGTAGAAAATGCACAAACAGCAGAAGGTATTAATGAAATAACAGAAGATACCTTTTTAGAAGGAGAAAATATTTCAAATGCACTAATACAAGCAGGAAAAAATGCAAATGTTGATCCGTATTTTATAGCATCAAGATTAATTCAGGAGCAGGGAAGAGATGGAACAACTTTATCTAGAGGGTATGAATATAATGGAATGACTGTATACAATCCATTTAATATAAGAGCTGTAGGAAATTCGTCAGAAGAAATAATCCAAAATGCAGCACAATATGCCTATGAACAAGGTTGGGATAATCTAGAAAAGGCAATTATTGGAGGAGTAGATTTTGTAAAAGAAGGATATATAAATGTCGGACAAAACTCTTTATATCTACAAAAGTTTGATGTAGTTAATCAAGATGGAGAATTGTATACTCATCAATATATGCAAAATTTAATGGCTCCTCAATCTGAAGCAAGTAATATGCTTGAAATTTACCAAAGTTCTGATACGGTTGATGAAAGTTTAAATTTTATCATTCCTTTATACGAAAATATGCCGGAGGAAGTTTCAGAAAGATAAAATAATTTTATAAATAAATATGATACAGCCACAAGATGTAGTTGTATCATATAATATGCCACTATAGCTCAGTTGGTAGAGCAACGGATTCGTAACCCGTAGGTCAGCAGTTCGATTCTGCTTAGTGGCTCCATAAGGTAAAATCGTCGCACCAGACGAAAAAATTTAATCGACTGTAAAAAGTCGATTTTTTTTGTCGCTTTTTATTGAAAAAGAAAGGTTGGTGTGATATGATTAGTATCGTAAAAAAGAAAAACAAGATAAGTAGAGAATTACTCTCTAAAATTGAATGGGCTTGCAAATTTAGTTCTATAGAACTTGAGCAACAAATGGTGATTGAAGGTTGTTTGAGAATAATAGAACATACAAATTTGGCATACGTTGAGCCACATAGAGTAATCATTAAAGATTGCCTGTACCTGTTCTTTAATGAACATGATTATTTCTATGTTAAAGATTTAAGGACGAAATACCCTTTGTCCAAACTACAGGAATACATAGCAAGGCATTAATTTTTAGAGTTTTTTAAAAAATACCTTATTTTGTTTTATTTGTGTTGTTAAAAAAGAAGGAAAAATAAATTATGAAACTCTTTAAGTGTCAATAGCCTTGCGCTATCTGGCACTTATTTTTATATTAAATGCCTTTCTATTCAAATCGAAGGGAGGAATTTAATACTATGAACGAAGAAAGAAAAGTTGCAGGAATTTATATTCGTGTAAGTACAGAAGATCAAGCTAGAGAAGGATTTAGTTTGGGAGAACAAAAGGAAAAACTATTACAGCTTTGTAAATTCAAAGAATACGATGTATTCAAAATCTATGAAGATGCAGGAATATCAGCAAAAGATATTAAAAATCGCCCTGCTTTTCAAGAAATGTTAGCAGATATGAAGAAAGGAAAAATCAATTATATTGTAGCATACAAGTTAGATAGAGTGACGCGTTCAGTTCGTGATTTAGAAGAACTAATCTCAGTATTAGAAAAGCACAACACATATCTTGTATGTGATAGAGATGATGTTAATACTTCTACTGCTAACGGAAGATTTTTTGTAAGAATGCTAACAGTATTATCTCAATTAGAAATTGAAATAGTTAGTGAAAGAACAAAGTTCGGATTAAATGGTGCTATAAAATCTGGACATTTGCCTGGCAAAATACCACTTGGCTATAAGAAAGACTTAAATAAAAAGACTGTAATAGACGAAACTACAAAAGATATTGTAATAAGAATATTTAATATGTATTTAGAAGGCAAAAGTTATCAGCAAATTAGTAATATTCTAAATAAAGAAAAAGTCCTATACCCTAAAAAGTGGCGAGATACTACAATTATGGGAATGATTGATAATAGAGTTTATATGGGAGATTATGAACAACATAGAAGTATTAGCAAACAAACTAATGGAGAAACTACTATTTTTATGAATGTAGTTGAACCAATAATCACTCGTGCTATGTGGGAAGAAGCACAAATGCAAAAAGAAAAAAATCAAAGGGCTTATACTAGAGATAGAGTTTATTTATTCTTTCAAAGGCTTAAATGCCCTGAATGTGGCAGAATTATGAAATGTAAAGGCTCTGGTGGTACGAAGAAAAAATATATGTACTATAACTGTGAACATTGTAAGATTTATTATAGAGAAGATAAAGTTGAACAATGTTTAGAAGAATTTATTTTAGATTTAGTAGAATATGATATGTCAGTTAAGAAATACTTTCTTCCAGTACTGGCTGATAAAAAAGAAACTGATACAGAAAAATTTGATAAAGAAATACAAACACTAAAACAACAAAAAGAAAGAATTAAGAAAGCCTATTTAAGTGGCATTGTTGAAATGGAAGATTTTTCAGCAGATTATAAAATAATTGAAGAAAAGATAAATTTACTAGAAGCTAAAAAATATGAAAGCTTAAATGTAAATAGTTTCTCTTTTACTCCACAACAACTAATGGCAGACAGAGATATTGAAAGAGAAAATTTAATAAGAACAAATAATTTAGATAAAGTTTTAAAAGCTGAATGGAATAAAAAATCAAAAGAAGAAAAACAAGAATTTATTTCAAAGTTTATTGAGTCAATGACATTATTAAAAGATGAAAATGGCGATTTTTATATTGATAAGATAAATTTTAGAAGTAGTTATGCTAGTCAAATTTCAAAATTATTTGAAGCTGGTATATTAGAGCTTTATACTCCTATTACAATAGATGGCGAAGAACAACAAATTAGGACAAGTGTAAATATAAATAAAGAACAATTTGATGACTATATAGACAGAATGAATAAATATTTTGATATAGAATTTTATGAGTTATTTCAAATTGATAGTAATGAAGAATTAAAACACGAGATAATGAAATTTGAACTAAACAGCAAAGATGAAAGTGTTATTAGAATGGTTGCTCTGCAAAATGAAAATTCGTTTCCTATAAAAGAGAAAGAGACATATACAATAGGAGCTGTCACTTATACTCCTGCGAAGATAGGCTAAAACAAATTAACGTGGCACGTTTTGTTTTTACTTTAGTAAAAATGAAAGTGGCGATAGTTAATTTATGCCTCGCAGAGCCCCCGAGTTTTGATAGTATGTCAAAACTCATAGGGGGTTAGGATTTTTGACAAGTCAAAATCCTGTATGCAAAGGAGCAAGAAAATTGAGTGAGATGTTAGCCTATACAATTCACTTAGGAAACGATAAAAATAAAACAAAAAGAGCAAAAGAATTAGCAAAAAAGAATCCATCAAATACAACTTCATTTAGTAATCATTCTATACAAAATAGTGGTCAGCTATCAAAAGTGAATAATCATAATTATAGAGAATATGACCATAAAACAGATATGATTTGCAATATTTATGGGACAAATAATTTAATAAATGATGTTAAAAATTTATATTTACAAGAGTTCGAAAAAGCAAGAATTGAATATAACAAAAAGCAAACAAGAGATGATAGAAAAATAGATAATTACTTTAATCATATATCAAGAAATTCTAATAGAGATTTAGCTTGTGAACTAATAATTGAACTTGGAGATATGGAATTTTGGAATGATAAAGATATTATTTACAGAAGAAAAATGACTAATGTATATAAAGAACAAGTATATGATTTAATGCAATTTGTACCAGAATTTAAAATAGCAAATGCAGTAATACACTTTGAAGAACAAAGCCTCTCTCCTCATATGCATATAGTTGGTGTGCCTGTAAAAGATGGCTATAAAAATGGAATGCGAAAACAAGTTGCAAAATCTCAAATATTTACCAAAACTTCTCTTTCAAAACTACAAGATAAAATGAGAGTTAACTGTATAAAATCTTTTAACAAATATTATGAAGTTGATTACAAACTGAAAGAAAAAGAATTAGGAAGAAACTTTGATATACCAGTTAATAAAATGACTAATTACAGACAAATGAAAAAAGATTATGAAAAGAATAAACAAAAGCTAAAACAGGCAAATAAAAAAACAGATATAGTAAATACAGAAAGTAATAAGCTAGAAAGTATAATAACTACTCTAAAGCCTAATCTAGTAAACAAAAAGAATTATACTATTTCAAATGAACAATTAGAAACTATAAAAAGCTATATTTCAAAAGTTAGAGATACTACAAAATCTATTAAAGGTGTTAACGACTTAGATATTATTATGAAAGAATATGAAAAAGATTTAAAAGAACACGATAATGAAGTCAGAACACTTAATAGAACTATTATACAAAAAGACTTTGAAATCAAAGAATTAAAAGAAGATTTAGGTATTGCAAAAGATACTATTTCCAGTCAAGAGAAAGAAATTAAGCACTTAAATGTGTTTAAAAATTTATGGAATAAGTTTATGAAATTCTTTAAAAACAGAGTTAGATATTATGCTGATGAAAGCTATAAAAAAGTATATGAAGCAATGAAAAAAGATAATATTTTAAGACAAGATGATATTGACTATATTGATAACAAAACCGTAAAAAACAAGAAATATGAAAGGTGGTAAAAATTATGATATTAAAAAATAATAGTGAAAAAGTAATAAAATTAGTAAAGTATTATGAAACATTGGAATTTACAGATAAATTAAGACTTGCAATAAATATATTTGAAAGTGATTATATAAAAATTAAAAGTGATAAAATGTTAGACTTATTAAAACAAATATTAAGAATAGTTGATACAAATTATAATAAATATGGAATGATAAACTTTCTTGAATATAGACATTTGCTTTTAATTTCTGCACAAGTAATGGAAATGACAGAAAAAGAACAAAGTATGTTTGTATATGAAATTTTATATGATTTATACAAAATAATAAGTACCAATAAAATTGATTGAATAAAAAAATAATAAATTTTTTAACTTTTTGTTCTATTTTATTTTATTTTATGTTAGAATACAAAAAGAAGGGGGTAATTAAATATGAAAGAGATTTTTGATTATGAAGAAACTTTAGTAAATACTTTCATAGATAATTTCCTTATGGAAAAAAATGATAATATATTAATAAAAGAAATGCCTATTAGATGGGGAAACATTGATGTTGTTAGTATCACAAATAATAACTTACCTTTTACAAAGTCGCAAATGGAAATCCTATCAAAACCTACTCACGCTAAGCTTTTCTTAAAAACAAAAAACAATAGACCTATAAAAAAAGAAAATCTAATCAAAAACATCGGAGCAAGTAAAGCAACTTGTGAAAGTGCTGTACGTGATTTAATAAAAAATAATCTTATTATAGAATATAATGATTTTTATTATAGAAACATTGATTTTATTTTCCCGAAAGTTATTATAAGTGGATACGAAGCAAAACTAAAAGATTACAAAAAAGCATTTTATCAATCTTGCCTTAATAAAAGCTATGTAGATTTAAGTTATATGGTATTTCCAATAGATATAGCTCAAAAAATATCAGAATCAAAAAAAGAGATTTTAGAAGAACATGGAATTGGATTAATTGGTACCTCTAGAAAAAAATCAATTATTTTAATAAGAGCAAAAAAACAAGAAGAATTAAAACCGTATTTAAGATTAATAAATCTTGTTCAATCTCAAAGTATATTACAAAAATTAGAAGAAGCATCATTATAAAATTAATGATGCTTTTTTTTCAAATAACTCTATTGCAAATCCCCAATCATCAATATGTTTAAACGCATTTTTTACTTTATCTTGTACTATTTCTTTATTTTGGGTCACATTCATAATTTTTTCTAAAATTTCTCTAGAAATAGAAATTCTATTTTTTACAAATTTAATTTTATCTACTAATGTTTCTTCTTTATTGATTTCAGATAAAATATTAGATAAAGCTTCCCAATATTGATGTTCTAAATCTACAAAAGATACATTATCTTCATCTTCTAATGCTTTTTCATCACAAGCTGTTTTAGAATATAGAATGCTAATGTCTATATCATCTTTAAATTCTTTAATTAATTCTATAGTCATATATGTTAAAGATGATGTTGATGTATATCTCTTTTTTCTTTTTCCATATTTATCTACATCATCAAATCTATTTGAATCGAATTTTCTTAACTTATTGAACCATCCACTAGAAACAGCCTCACAGTCTAACATTGCATATAATACTGAATTCAAAAATGTATAACCTACTATAATGTCTATATTTTCTTGCTTTAAAGTGTATATAAAATATAGTATGTTAGATAAAGTTTCAGGGTCTAAACTATCATAATTATTATCTTGTGAAGGTATATGATTTATTATAAGGTATATACCGTCATTTTGGTCAATATTTTCTTTTAAATCTTCTAATATATCTTCTGTATCATTTTTACTATGAAATATCTTTGCTGAAAGCATTAAAGATAAATAATATTTTTTAAAATCATATCTTTTCTTAAAATCGTCATAGAAATCTATGCTATAATCAAATTTCCAATCTATTGCTTCTATTGAAAAACCAGGTGTAATTACGTTATTAGTTATTGGTTTTATTGCATCGACATATTTATCAAAATATTCATATATCATTTCTTTATTTTTTCTGCAATCCCTTCTTGATATCTCTATCGGATAATTAAATTGGCTATCTAATAATTTAGCTAATTCTTTATTATATGTAGAGTAATAAAATTGAGGATCTATATAAGTATTATCTTTATTTAAGTTAGGAATAGAATTGCAATAAGAAGTAATTGCCTCTATTGTTTCTTCTCTTGGAGCAAATATTACACCTTCTGAATTTTTATTTTCTAAAGCTACTTGGATTTTTTGTCCTTTAGCAGGACCGTGTTGTATAAGTAATTTTGTCATTATTTTCCCTCCTTACTATTTAATATTGAGATAGCTTGAATAAAAGCTTCTATATTGCTAAATCTTAAATTTTTATCTTCTTGTATCATCTTTTTTATTATACTATATAGAAATATATTCTTTTCATCTTCATAATCTACTACATCAAAAAATAAATCTTCTAATTCTCTATCCATATTTTTTACAATTTCCAAATGTGGTTTTCCTGTTAAAATATATTTACTAATTAAATTGATGCCAGTAATTATTTCGTATATTATAATTCCTAAAGCATATAAATCACTTGAAAAGTCTGTATGTAATGCATTTCCATAATATTGTTCAGGAGACGCATAAGTTCTTTTTCCCATAATATAACCCAAATTCGTAGAGTTTCTATCTACAATCTTTATAACTCCAGGGTCAATAATTACGACATTGCCTGTATTAGATATAATAATATTATCTGGAGAAATATCTCTATGAACTATTTTGTTATCAGAATATTTTTTTAGGGTTCTAGAAACACTATTTAAAAAATTAATTGAGTATTGAGATACATTTGTTGTTTTTCTATCAATAGAATCAATGATATCTCTCAAGTTTTCTCCTTCTACGTATTCTTCAATAAGCAAACCATAAAATCTATCTTTAATTCTAATATTTTCATTTGATACATATACTTTAGGGAAAATACCATCAGTTTTTTCAGAGATTTCAACATATCTATTAAATGATCTTTTTGAATAATATATTATTTCTAAAATTGTTTCTATATTATCAGATATTGACAATTCTGCAATAGCTTGTTCAAATTCATCTATACATTTATAGTTTTGATTGTTAAGCTGTACTATATCGTTAGGAATATCCTTCATATAATCAAAAAACTTTGCAATAAATATTGTTTTATCTTTATCTTTTATTGGAAAACATAGAGATTGTCCACCATTTCTCTTATTGCTTTTTATTTCATACTGGTCTAACCATATATTGTTGTTTTGCATAAGAGTTTTTATATTAGAATGAAATTCTTTAAACATATACCCTCGCTTTCATATAATTAAAATATTTTATAATACTATTTATAACATATTTTTACAAATTAATCCATAGGAACTTTTGTCGAAAAAAGGAATAATACTATGAATTTGAATAAAAGTTGCAGAATTAAATAAAAAATGATATAATATTTACGTAAAATTTTATAATCCTGTTTTGCAGGTTGATATATAGGCAATTTAAATAAAAAAATTTTTTCAGGAGGTAATTGGCATGAAAAAAGGAAATCTTAAGCAATTTTTTAAAGAAAATTGGGGGTGGTTTGCGTTTGTAATTTGGCTATTCTTGATATCAGGAACTATCGGATATCTTTTTGAAGGTCATTCCATAGGTACAAAGATAACGCTTATTGCTGTCTCTGTTATATATACTGTAGCAGGATTGGCAATGATGGCTAAAGCAGGTGCTAAGTGGGAAAAGCAAGAAGCAGAAAGCAAACAAAAGAGACTACTGGAACTTGAAGAACGGTATAAATATTACATAGATTTAGTAAATGTTCAAGTGCAAGAAACATTAAACAAATTCGAAAAAGAATTGTTAAGCGCATTTGAAATTAATACAAGTCTTGAATATTTAATTTCTTTTGATGATTATAAGGAATGGATATGTAGAAATAGGATTATCGGAAAACCAGACAGCTTTATTATAGCTAGTTGTTTGATGTATAGTCTCATAGACCATCCTATAATTACAACAAAAGGAACTGAAGAGATTACAGAGTTAGAAGATATCAAGTTTACTATTATTCTTGATATAGCAATGAATTGTGCTTTGCAAATCATTTCTGAGCCTAGCACTTATTATCAAGACAACTTTTTCTGGGTGGAAGAAAAACATCCAAAAGTAAATATAGTTGTTCCTAAGGGGCTTATTAAAAATAGTGACTTATATCAAAGAATAATCGGCACTATTTATCGTGATGATTTGGGAGATAAAAGAACTTCCATTATGCAATTTTCAAACTTACTACACCTTATTTACTTAAATTGCCAATAAAATTTTCAAAAAAGAATGCTAGATACTTGGTTAAAAGTGTCTAGCATTTCTTTTAGTGCGACAGGCATGTCGTTTAGCTAATCGGTGAAAGTCCGTAGTGGGGGT
>CAMLUO010000013.1 GCA_946487895.1 uncultured Clostridium sp. | reverse complement strand
ATTACTAATAATACTGATTCTACCATAGCACCACCCCCAGTTGTCAATCTCACAAACTAAAAGCTGTGGAATAATATGTACACATCAAAGAGTTAAAGGTGGCAACACACTCCGCTTTATTCTCATTTTCCATGTTGATAGTATAGTACATTTTTACTGATTTGTCTAGTAGTAAAACAAATTTTAATAAAAAACTCCAAAATTTACTAATTAACATTTTAAAATATTAACCAATAAATCTTGGAAGTTTTTTTCTTTATTTAATTTATATTTATAGTCTTGATTGCTGATTTTTCATTAAATTCATAATTATTTCATGCAATTTATAGCATTATAGAATAAATATTCTGTAAAGTGGCGTCTCAAAAGTATCCAAAAGTGGTCAGTCTGAACCTGTCCCCAAACTGACTTTAAGGTTCGTCCCCTAATCCCTGTTTTCAGGGATTTTTAGGACCGTCCCTAAATCCCTATGCTGATTTTAGTTCAAGGCGTAGCTTATCAGCTATCATTGCTATAAATTCTGAATTTGTAGGTTTTCCTTTGCTTGCTGATATTGTGTAGCCGAAGATATTTTCTACTGCTTCTTGTTGTCCTCTTCCCCACGCTACTTCTATGGCATGACGAATGGCACGCTCTACTCTTGATGGTGTAGTGTTATATTTAGCTGCTATTTTAGGATATAGGCTTTTTGTAATTTGGTTGATTACATCTATATCATTGACAACCATCATTATTGCTTCTCTTAGATATTGATATCCTTTAATATGTGCTGGTACTCCAACTTCATGGATTATATTTGTAACAAGTGCTTCAAGGTTTTCTTCTTTTTTGCTTTCATCCATTGATAATTCTATGTACTGTGGTTTTATTTCTCTTGTGATAAAATAATTTGATGTTTGGTTTGGTTGGTGGTATTTTATTTCTTTTATTCTTTTTATTAGTAGTTCTATGTCAAATGGTTTTACAACATAGTATTCTGCTCCTAAAGATATTGCTTTTTGTGTAATCTTGTCTTGTCCAACTGCTGATAGCATAATGCATACTGGCTTTTTTGATGTTTCCATCTCATTAACTTTTTCCAATACTCCTAATCCATCTAAATGTGGCATTATTACATCTAATAATACTATATCTGGATTATTTTTTGCTATCATCTCTACTGCTTCATTGCCATCCTTTGCTATGCTAATAACTTCCATATCATCTTGGTTATTGATGTATGAAGATAACGTTCTGCTAAAATCTTGATTATCGTCTGCGATTAAGACTCTTGTTTTCTCTTTCATCTTTCTTTTCATTCCTTTCCCTAGGCTTAAATTCAGTTGGAAAAAAATTAAATTGTTACACATTAAAAATTGAAATTACTTTTTTATCTCTCCTCCTATTTTCACCTTAATTTCCTTACAATGCAATTATATTCTTTACTTCGCGGAAAAGCAATGTTTTCTTGGAAATTTCTTCCAAAAGTTTATGAAAGATGTTTTATTCTATGCTTTTTGTAATGTATTTTATAGATAATTCTTGTATATTCTTTAAACTAATCTTTTTTCCTTCATAATCTTTCATTAATTTTTCTTTTATATTAAATTCTAATGAAATTGTACATTCAATATATTCTTGATATTCTGCTTTTATGATGTTAATTTTATTTTTTTTACAGTAATATTTAAAATTTTCAAATTCATTATAATCTAATTTTACTTGTAATTCTTGTCCTAAACATTTTGTTACTTTTTTAGCTTCTTCAATTGCCTTTAATAAACTGCCAGAATATGCTCTGACTAATCCACCTGTACCTAATAATATTCCTCCAAAATATCTTGTGACAATTATTAGTACATTTGCTAAATCGTTTTTTTGCAAAATAGATAACATTGGTTGTCCTGCTGTTCCTGATGGTTCTCCATCATCACTTGATTTTTCTATAATTTGACCTTTTTCTATTACTCTATATGCTATGCAATTGTGTTTTGCATCAAAATATTTTTTCTTTGTCTGTTTTATGATATTTTCTGCTTCTTCGACGTTTTCTATATAAAATAGGTTTGCTATGAATTTTGACTTTTTTTCTGTAATTTCTGTCTGTACATTTTCTTCAATTGTAATAAATTCTTCCATTTACCTAAGTACCTCATTGTTTTTATTTATTATACTAGTTTAGCAATTTCCTGCCGTGTATCCTGTTGAATATGCTATTTGCAAGTTAAATCCTCCTGTGTAGCTATCTACATCTATTATTTCTCCTGCAAAATATAGTCCTTTAACTATTTTTGATTCCATTGTTTTTGGATTTATTTCTTTTGTAGAAACTCCACCACTTGTTATAATTGCTTCTTCTATTGGTCTAAAACCTTTTACTTCAATTTCAAAATTTTTTAATAAATGAACTAATTGTTTTCTTTCTTCTCTAGTTATTTCATTTACTTTTTTATTTTCTTGTATCTTACTCTTTTTTATTATTACTGGAATTAACTTTTGTGGTAATAATTTGTCTAAGCTATTTTTAAATTGTTTGTTTTTTAACTCATTAAAATCTCTTAATATTCTGTCTTCTAATTTTTCTTCACTCAATGCTGGTTTTAAATCTATTTTTAATACTATTTTTTTGTTTTTCATCTTTTCTAAATTATTTTTATATCTTGTTAGATGTGCTGATGCACTTAATATTATTGGTCCTGAAATTCCAAAGTGTGTAAATATCATTTCTCCGAAATCTTCATATATTTTTTTATTTTTTTCAATATCTGTTATGGTTATTGCAACATTTTTTAGTGTTAATCCTTGTAATTCTTTACATGTTGCTAAATCATATGTTTCTAAAGGTATTAATGATGGTCTCAGTTCTGTAATTGTATGTCCTACTTTTTTCGCTAATATGTATCCATCTCCTGTTGAACCTGTTAATGGATAACTTTTTCCTCCTGTTGCTAGAATTACTTTATCTGCTTTTTCAATTTTTTCTGAAGCTCCATTTGTAGTTTTTACTCCGTCAATTTTTAAACTCTTTTCTTTTTTTGATTCTGTTATTTCTTCAGATTCATTTTCACTAACTATTAGCTCTGTTACCTTTGTATTATATTCTATATTTACGTTTTGTTCTTTTAGTTTTTTAGTAAAGCACTTTAAGACATCTAATGATTTGTCTGTTATCGGAAATATTCTGTTTCCTCTTTCTTCTTTTACTTCTAATCCTTGTTCTTTTAAAAATTTTATTATATCTTGGTTTGTAAAATTTTGAAAACAACTATATAAAAATTTTCCATTTGTTGGTGTGTTTTCAATAAATTTTGACATATCTAAAGAAGATGTAATATTACATCTTCCTTTTCCTGTTATTAATAATTTTCTTCCTAGTGATGGCATTTTTTCTATTAGTGTTACTTGATCTCCTTTTTGACTTGCAGTTATTGCTGCCATCATTCCTGCTGGTCCTCCGCCTATTACTATTACTTTCATTTTTTACTCACATTCTTGCTATTCTTTACTATCTGTTTTCTTTGTTGTTGATTTTTTTGTTGTTGTCTTTTTTGTATCTGTCTTGTTGGTAGTTGTTTTTTTGCTTTTTGTATTTGTATTAGAGCTTTTTGTAGCTGTTTTCTTAGTTGTTGTCTTTTTAGCTGTAGTTTTTTTACTGTCCGTTTTTTTATTTTCAGAATTCTTTGTATTGGTCTTTTTGGTTGTTGCTTTTTTTGTTGTTTTTTTGCTTTCTGGCTCTTTCTTTTCTTCTTGCTTTTCTTCTTGCTTCTCTTCTTGTTTTTCTTTAATTTCATCTTTTTTATCTTCTGGTCCGTCTCCATTTAGATAACCAATATTATTTGCTTGTGCTTCTTTTATGTATTGATCTAAATTATCTTCAAAGAAGAATTCTATTCCTGGATCATTTTCATCTTCTTTTTTCGCTTCGTTTTCTTGTGATTCATTCACCTTATTTTTTTCTTCTTTGTTTTCTACTGTTGCTTTTTCTATTACTGGTTCTTCTTTTTCGCTTTCATCTGGCTCATCAAAGAAAAATTCTATATCTTCTTCGTTGTCGTTTTTATTAGTTTCTTTCTCTTGTTTATCATCTTTAATGTTATTCTCTTCTTCTACTTTTTCATTCTCGGTATCAATATCTTCTTCATTGTATTTTTCTTCTTCAGAATCAAGTGGCAATATGATACTGTCATCTGAATCT
This sequence comes from uncultured Clostridium sp., assembly GCA_946487895.1. GTDB lineage: Bacteria > Bacillota > Clostridia > TANB77 > CAG-508 > CAG-269. The sequence goes on along the minus strand of CAMLUO010000013.1, from coordinate 21,562 downwards.
TTTTGTTCTTGTTTAAAAATGTCTACATATTCGTCCTTTTCTTTTTTTATTTGTTTGTTTTTGTTCTTCATTTCTTGCATTGCTGCTTTAGATGCTTCTTTTCTTTCTTTTTCAATTCTTCTTTCTTCTGCTCTTTGACTACTACCACTAAATACTAATATTGCAATTATTAAAATGATTAAAACTAATAAAACAATTACTACACCCATTTTTTATCCTCCGTTTCGATTTTTTTATTATTATATATCAAATTTATATATTTTTCTATCTTTATGCAATAATTTTTTTAAATTTATAAATTGTAACTATGTATTTTCCATGAATTCAATTGCTTTCATTATTCCTAATTTTCCATATTCATAAGTTAGTCCACCTTGCATATATGCAATATATGGTTCTCTTATTGGTCCATCACAACTAAGTTCTATTGTTGAGCCTTGTGTGAATGTTCCTGCTGCCATAATTACCTTATCTTCATATCCCCCCATATCTCCTGGGTATGGAATTATATCTGAATCGATTGGAGAACCACTTTGGATTCCTTGACAAAATTTGATTAGTTTATTTTCTTCTCCTAAATGTATCGTTTGAACTATATCTGCTCTTTTCTCATTATATTTTGGCTCTACATTATATCCTAGCTTTTCTAAAATGCAACTTGCAAATACTGCTGTTTTTAAACTACTTGCAACAACACTTGGTGCAAAGAATATTCCTTTTATAAATAACGGATTTTGATTTAAGGATGGTCCTATTTCTTTTCCAATTCCAGGCGCTGTTAGTCTTTCTGCACATAGTTCAATAAGTTTTTTCTTTCCTGAAATATATGCTCCAGATGTTGCAATTCCTGCTCCTAAATTTTTCATTAGAGAACCTACTATAATATCTGCACCTACTTCAGTTGGCTCTTTTTCTTCTACAAATTCTCCATAACAGTTATCTACCATTATTATTACATCTGTATTTACTTTTCTAATTTCTTTTATTACTTTTTCTATTTTATCAATATTTATACTTTTTCTCGTTGAATATCCTCTTGATCTTTGGATTTCCACAAGTTTTACATCATTTGTGGATAATCTTTCTTTTATTTTCTCATAGTCAAAGTCGTTTTCTACTAAATCTATTTGTTCATATTTGATATCATATGCTTTTAAAGAACTTTCGCTTTTTTCTTTTCCTATTCCTATTACTGTTTGTAATGTGTCATATGGCTCTCCTGTTATGCTAATCATTGTGTCATTTGGACGTAATAGTGCTGATAATGTTACTGCTAATGCATGTGTTCCTGAAATTAATTGTGCTCTAACTAGACTATCTTCTGCTTTGAATATATGACTATATATTTCTTCTATTTTGTTTCTTCCTGGCTCATCTATTCCATATCCTGTATATGAATTTAAATGTTGTTCTTGCAAATGGCACTCTTGGAATGCTTCTAATACTTTTTTACTGTTTTTTTCACATATTTTGTCTATTTCTTTGATTATTGGTGCTATTTCTATTTCTACTTTTTCTCTTAGTTCTTGTAAGTTTTGTTTCATTATAAATCTCATTCCTTCCTTTGGTCAGTTCAGGTTCGGACTGACCATTTTTGGTTACTTTGGGGACGCCACTTTATTTTTTTGTTTCTGTTTATTATTTTACATCAGTTTTTCTGTTTTTTCAAGGAATTAAGTACTTTAATTTATGCATTTTTTCTTTATTTTTGACCATTTATTTTTGATTGTGTATTACTTAGGTCTGTCCCTTTTGTTTCATTTTGAAACGATTTGGCATGTCACTATTAAAACCAAAATTTTTATTATACCGAATTTCGGGCAAAAGTCAATTTATGTAGACTTTTTTGTTTGCTAAATTTCACGTATCTTTATTGTTTTGTTACGATAATATTATTTTTTACAATTAAAAAAGATAAAAATTCTATTAAACTCTGAATTTAAACACTTTGTTTAATAATCTGGTTTATTAAATTTTTATCTCATTGAATATTTTATTATTTTGTTGTTTTTTTACTTGTGCCTTTCCTACTTGATGTTTTTTTTGTAGTTTTTTTCTTTGTTTCTTTTGAGCTATTAAATTCTTGTGTTTCTTCTGGATTCCACTTTTCACCTTTTTTTGGTTTATTCCATGAGATATAATCACAAGATGCAGGATTATTCTCACAAATATAGTAATTTCTTCTTCTTTTTGTTTTTCTAACTTGTACTTTTCCTCCACATTTAGGACATGGTACATCAATTGTTTCTACAATTGGTTTTGTATTTTTACATTCAGGATATCCTGGACATGCTAAAAATTTTCCGTATCTTCCATATTTATATACCATCATTCTTCCACATTTTTCACATGGTATATCAGAAACTTCATCTACTAATTCTACATGTTCTAACTCTTTTTCTACTTTTTCTATTTCTTTTTCAAATGGACCATAGAATTCTCTAATCATTTTTTTCCAAGACTCTTTTCCTTCAGCAATTTCATCAAATTCATTTTCTATTTTGGCAGTAAATTCTACATTTATTACATCTCCAAAATTTTCTGTTAGTAATTTGTTTACTATTTTACCTAATTCCGTAGGAACTAATTGTTTTTGTTCTTTTTCAATATATCTTCTTTCTAATATTGTTGTAATTGTTGGAGAATATGTACTTGGTCTACCTATTCCTTTTTCTTCTAATGCTTTTACTAAGCTTGCTTCTGTATATCTTGGTGGTGGTTCTGTAAAGCTTTGTTTTGGATTTATTTTTTCTAATTTAACTTCTTGTTTTTCTTTTAAATCTGGTAACATTCCTTCTACTTCTTGTTCTTTTTGGTCTGTACCTTCAACATAAAGTTTCATAAATCCTTCAAATTTTATTCTTTGTCCATTTGCTTTAAATGTGTATTCATTTGCATCAATTGTTACTGCCATGGTATCGAATATCGCTGCTGCCATTTGACTTGCCATGAATCGATTATATATTAACTTATATAACTTATATTGATCTTTTGTTAATGATTCTTTTATTGCATCTGGTTCTAAATCACTATATGTTGGTCTTATACCTTCATGTGCATCTTGTGAGTCTTTTCCTGTTTTATAATATCTATTTTCATAGTATTTTTCACCATATGTTCCTACTATATGTTCTTTTGCTGCTTTTCTTGCTTCTTCAGAAATTCTTGTTGAGTCTGTTCTCATGTATGTTATTAAACCGACTGTACCTTTTTCTGGTATTTTTACTCCTTCATATAGTCCTTGTGCAACTGACATTGTCTTTTTTAATGTAAATCCTAATTTTCTTGATGCTTCTTGTTGCATTGTACTTGTTGTAAATGGTGGTGCTGGTGTTCTTTTTCTTTCTCCTTTTTTTACTTCTTCTATTATATATTTTGCTTTTTCTATATCTTTTAAGATTTTATCTGCTTCTTCTTTTGAATGTATTTCTAACTTTTTGCCGTTTTTTCCGTAAAATCTTGCTTCAAATTCTTTTTTGCTTTCTTCATCTAGCAAATCTACATATATGTTCCAATATTCTTCTGGTATGAATTTTTCAATTTCTTCTTCTCTATCAACAATTAATTTTACTGCTACTGATTGAACTCTTCCTGCTGATAATCCTCTTTTTACCTTTTTCCATAAAACTGGGCTCATTTTATATCCAACAATTCTATCTAATACTCTTCTTGCTTGTTGTGCATCTACTAGGTTTGTGTCTATTTCTCTTGGATTTTTTATTGCATTTTGAACTGCTGTTTTTGTTATTTCATTAAATGTAACTCTTGACATTTTATCTTTATCTTCTGACAAGATGTATGCTAAATGCCATGCAATCGCTTCTCCTTCACGGTCAGGGTCAGTTGCAAGATATACTTTTTTTGCTTTTTTAGCTTCTTGCTTTAATGATTTTATTAAATCTCCTTTTCCTCTTATATTAATATATTCTGGTTCAAAATCATGTTCTATATCAATACCCATCTTTGATTTTGGTAAATCTCGTATATGCCCCATTGAAGCTAATACTTTTGTACTTCCTCCTAAGAATCTTTTTATAGTATTTGCTTTTGCTGGTGACTCTACTATTACTAATTTATCTGCCATAAAATCCTCCTTTTTGCTTTTTCTACTATTTTTCAACATTCTTACTTATAGTATTCTAGACTATATCTACACAATTTGCAAGTATTATACATGATTTTGTGATTTTTATATTTGAATTGCTTTTTTCCAAAAATCATATATGATATCTTCTACACTAATTGGAGTTACTTCATTTTCTTTAAATACTGTTAATATTTCTTCAATCTTTTTTTCGTCATTTGATAAATATGTAATTTCTTTTTCTTCTGTTTTTGTTTCATTATTTTTATACTCTGTTTTTATAACTTTGATTCCAAATCTTGCTTTTTCGCCTTTCATTATTTCATCTTCATTGATTATTTTATAATATTCTAATTTAATTGGATAATTTATCCCAACCTCCTCTAATTCTTCTTTTTTAATAAAAGTGCTTGTATAAAAAATTTTCAATTGCTTGCCCCTTTCTCTTTTGTTTTGTATGTTTGTAAATTATATGCTTGCTTTTTAATAATACTATGATTTTCAAGGGGTTGCAAGAACTTTTCATCGCAAGTTTTGCTATATTTTTATATTAAATTACATATTTTGATTTTCTTTTTATGTTTTCTATTTTTTTCTACAAAATTATTTAAAATATCTAAATTTCTCATACATAACATATTGTGTCTTTAAATGTCATATCGCATTGTTTTTAATTGTCTTTTAGCTTTTTCTTATAAACTTTATAATCGTTCATATTTTCTTCTACTAAATCCCAGAATTTTTTTGAATGATTCATTTCTCTTAAGTGACACATTTCATGCAATACCACATATTCAATTATTTTTTCTTCTTTTGTTGCAAGTTTTAGATTTATTGTAATATTCTTTTTGCTTGAACAGCTACCCCATGCATATTTTATATCTTTTATTCTTACTTTATTTGGCATCACTTGTAGTGTCTTAGAATATTTTTCTACACTTTTTTCTATTATATTCTTAAGTCTTTTTATGTCTTTTTCTTCTATCTTTTCTTCTTTTTTAGAGTTTTGCTCATATTTTTTTATATTCTCATAAATCCATTTTGATTTTTTATTTAAAAATTCTTGTATATATTTTTCTTTTAATCTTATTGGTGCTTTAACTATAACTTTTCCTTCTTTAATATGTATATACATGTTTTTTATTTTTGATTTTTGCATTGTATATGGTATTTTTTCTCCATTATATTCTATTTCATTCATTGCTATTCTTCCTTTTTAAATTTTACCAAATCATCCACATCAATCTTAGTTGCTCTTGTAACTGAATTATATCCATATTTGTTTTTCAATTGGTCTATTACCTTGTCTAGTTTTTCTTGTTTTTCATTTTTATTTGTGTTAAATAATGAAATTTGTTCATCTTTTTTATCTGTTAAATTGTCTACTCTAACTCCTACAAGCCTTATTTCCTGTCCTTTTCTATGCATCTCATTTAATAATTCTTTTGCGGTTATATATATTTGTTTTGTTGTATCTGTTGCTTCAGGTAGCTTTTTTTGATGTGATGTATCTTCAAAGTTTTTTGTTCTTAATTGCACATTAACTGTGCTTGCATATAATTTTTCTTTTCTTAATCTATATGCTACTTGTTCTGATATGGTTAAAACTATCTCTTCTAATTTATTAATATCTGAGATATTTTTTGGCAATGTTACTGAATTCCCTATGCATTTAGGTTTTTCTGGCAAGTATTTTACTTCTGAATTATCTATTCCATTTGCATATTCCCACATTAGAGTTCCATGTTTTCCAAATTTCTTTTCTAATTTTGTTTTATCAGTTCTTGCTAAATCTCCTATTGTTTTTATTTGCATATTATATAATTTTGGTACTGTTTTCTTTCCTAACATGAATAATTCTGATACAGGCAATGTCCACATTTTTTGTGGTATTTCTTCTTTCCACAATGTGTGTACTCTGTCTGGTTTTGTAAAGTCTGATGCCATTTTTGCAAGTAACTTATTGTTTGCAACTCCTACATTTACTGTAAATCCTAATTCTTCTCTAACTCTTCTGTTTATTTCATATCCTTTATTTAGTAATGTATCATTTCTTAAATAATTTGTCATGTCTAAGAAACATTCATCTATACTGAATCTTTCTATTTTGTCTGTATATTCAAGTAATAATTGATATAACTGGTTTGAATATTTACGGTATATTGGAAAGTTTGATGGAAATATTTTTAGGTTTGGACATTTTATTTTTGCTTGGTATATTGTGTCTGCTGTTTTTACTCCACATTCTTTTGCTTTCATACTTTTTGCTAAAACTATTCCTGACCTTTTGCTTTCGTCTCCTCCAATTATTGCTGGTATTTGTCTTATATCTATTTCGTTTCCTTGTTTTAGCATTTCTACTGCTGTCCAACTTAAAAATGCATTGTTTACATCTACATGCAATATTTGTTTTTCCATCAAATCACCTTCTCACTGACATTTATTATAGAATATTTGTTTGTCTTTGTCAATGTTTTTGTGTAAGGTCCGTCCCTTAATCCCGAAAAAAAGGGATTTAGAGCTCCGTCCCCTAATCCCTTTCTGAGAAATATTCATTTATTCTATTTATCAATTCTTGTTTTGTTTCTTCTATTGTCATTCCTTCTACTTGTGCTCCGGCAAGTGTTATATGACCTCCACCGCCTAGTTTTTCTAATATAATTTGTACATTGATGTCACCTATTGAACGACCACTTATACATATTTTATCTCCTAAGTTCCCTATTACAAATGATGCCGTAATGTTACTTATTGTTAATAATTCGTCTGCTGCTTTTGCACAAATTAAGTTTACATCTTTTGTCTTTTTATCATAAACTGATATTGCTATTGTGTCATTTACTATTTCTGCTTTTTTTACTACATCTGCTATTTTATTAAAGCTTTTTAAGTCACTTTGGAACCATTTTTTAACTCTAATTATATCTACTCCACATCTACGTAAGTATGCTGCTGCTTCAAATGTCCTAACTCCTGTTTTAAATGTAAAGTTTTTAGTGTCCATCATTATTCCCGCATATAGACTTTCTGCTTCTCTTTCTCTTAGATTTACTTTCACATCTGCATATTGTAATAGTTCTGTTACTAGTTCTGCTGCTGAAGATGCATAAACTTCTTGGAATGTTAGTGTTGCATTTTCTACGTAATCTGTACTTCTTCTATGATGGTCAATTACTACTATTTTTTCTGTTTTGTCTAGTAATTCTGGTGCTTCTACATAGTTTACTTTGTTTGTGTCTACAATAACTAGCAAAGTTTCTTCATTTATGTTTTCTATTGCTACTTCTTTATTTATCATTATGTCTTCATATTCACTGTCTTTCTCGATTGATTTTAAGAAGTTTTCTATTTGTGTGACATTTTTGTCATATATTATATATGCATCTTTTTCTAATGATTTTGCTAATCTATATATTCCCATACATGATCCAATTGCATCCATATCTGGGTTTGTGTGGCCCATTATCATTACTTTTTGTGAATTTTGTATTAAGTTTTCTAATGCATGTGCCACTACTCTTGCTTTTACTTTTGTTCTTTTTTCTACTTCTTGTGCTCTTCCTCCAAAGAATTTATATATTTCATTTTCACGGATTACCGCTTGGTCTCCTCCACGTCCTAATACTATATCCATTGCATTTTGTGCCGATTTATATTTTTCTTTGTCTGTTGAACCTTCATTTGATACTGCTATACTTAATGTAAATTGTGTTTTGTCATTTATATTTATTTCTTTTATTTTATCTAATATACTAAATTTGTCTTCTTTAACTTTTTCTAGATATCTTTGTTCAAAGAAATAAATATATCTGTCTTTTTCTATTTTTAACAATACTCCATTTGTTTCATTTGCCCACTCATATATGCATTTGTCTATTTCTGCTGTTGCTTGTGGTTTTTCTTCACTTTCTAGTCTTTGCATTGTTTCTTCATAGTTATCTATCATTATTATTGCTATACATGATTTTGAGTCCTTATATTCTTTTTGTAATCTTACATTTTCTGTATCATCTATGAAGTATAGAATTATCATGTATTCTTTTTTAGATTTTTTTTCTTTATTTCTATTTTTATTGTATTTTACATATTTGGCAATTACTTTATAGTCTTTTTCTCCTATTTTTACTTGTTTTGTAATTTCTTTTTTGCTATTTTTTTCTGTATCTTTTTGTATTGCATCTTTTACGTCAAGACAAATGTCATCTATATATGTATTTATATCTACATTTGCAAATTCAGTTGTGAACTTTGTACTTTTCCAGATGACATTTCCGTCATTTTCCATGATGATTAATGGAAATGGCGAATTTATCAAACTTGTTTTTGCTGCTGTGTCTACTGTTAATGTTAAGTCTTGCAATGTTTCTGATAGTTCACTTTTTCTTTTTTGGTTTGTATAATATGTGTATACTAGTAGTAATATGTATCCAAGTATTGCATATATTGTTATTCCTGGTGCCTGCCAGCATATGACTATTAGTAAAATAAGTATTAATGCTAAATATATTTTTGTCCTAGATGTTATTGTGTCTAGAACTTTTCTATTGGTATTTTGCATATATTCTCTCCTTTTATTTACTCTTATTTATTTTACTAAGGTTTATGCATTTTGTCAAGGATTTCGAAGTAGTTTCCATAACAAGCTATAAAATATATAAATTTATCATAGGATTCAAAAAAAGTAGTAAATTAGAATTATTCTACTATTCACTACTTTTTTATTATTTAAATTTTAATTAGGTCCGTCCCTAAATCCCTGTTCTTAGGGATTTTTAGGACCGTCCCCGAAATCCCCGTTTTCTTCTTGTTCTGTTTTTTCTGTACTTATATGGATGTTTTGATATTTTGCCATACCTGTACCTGCAGGAATTAGTTTTCCTATAATAACATTTTCTTTTAGTCCAACTAAGTCATCAACTTTTCCTTTAACTGCTGCATCTGTTAGAACTCTTGTTGTTTCTTGGAATGATGCTGCTGATAAGAAGCTGTCTGTTGCAAGTGATGCTTTTGTGATTCCTAGTAATACACGTTTTCCTGTTGCAGGACGTTTTCCTTCTGCTATTGCTTCATTGTTTTTGTCTTCAAATTCATACATATCTATTAATGAACCTGGGAACATATCTGTATCTCCATTATCATCAATTCTAACTTTCTTAAGCATTTGTCTACCAATAACCTCGATATGTTTATCATTAATATCAACACCTTGATTTCTATATACTTTTTGTACTTCTGAAATTAGGTATTCATATACTCCTTCTGGTCCTTTGATTGCTAAGATTTCACTTGGATTTATTGAACCTTCAATTAGTGGTTCTCCTGCTTCTACCATGTCTCCATCTTTTACTCTCATTTTAGAACCAAATGGTATTGTGTATGATTTTGAATTGTCTTTACTTGTAACTATTACTTCTTTTTTCTTCTTAGTTTCTTTGATTTTTACTTTACCATCAATTTCTGTGATTATAGCTAATCCCTTTGGTTTTCTAGCTTCAAATAGCTCTTCAACCCTTGGAAGACCTTGTGTAATATCTGCTACACCTGCAACACCACCAGAGTGGATTGTTCTCATTGTTAGCTGTGTACCAGGCTCTCCAATTGATTGTGCAGCTATAATACCAATTGCTTCTCCTATTGATACTAGGTCTCTTCTTGCTAATCCCATTCCATAACATTTTTGACATACACCATGTTTTGAATGACATCCAAGAACAGAACGTACTTTTAGTTTTTCTATTCCAGCTGCTACTATTTCTTCTGCTATTTTTTCTGTAATCATTGTATTTGTGTCAACTATTAATTCTTTAGTTTCTGGATTGTATACGTCTTCAACAACATATCTACCAAGTAATCTTTCTTCCATTTTTTCGATTATTTGTTGTCCGTCTTTAATGTCATATACTACAATTCCATCTTTTGTTCCACAATCATGTTCTCTTACGATAATGTCTTGTGAAACGTCAACTAATCTTCTCGTTAAGTATCCAGAGTCTGCTGTTCTTAAAGCTGTATCTGAAAGTCCTTTTCTAGCACCATGTGCTGAAATGAAGTACTCTAATGCATCTAGTCCTTCTGCAAATGATGATTTGATTGGAATTTCTACTGCTTTACCAGTTGTACTTGCCATAAGTCCACGCATACCTGCGATTTGTCTTAACTGGCTCATATTACCTCTGGCCCCTGATTTTACCATCATATATATTGGGTTTAAGTCATCAAAGTTTTCTTCCATTGCGTTACTTACTTTATTTGTTGTGTCTTCCCAAACATTGATTACTGCATTATATCTTTCTTCATTAGTAATAAGTCCTCTTGCATATTGTTTTCTAATGTTTTCAACTTTTTCGTCTGCTTCTTTTAATAGTTCTTTTTTAGCGTCTGGTACTTTAACGTCATCCATTGAGAATGTTATACCTGCTAATGTTGAGTATTTGAATCCTAGTTCTTTTATATAGTCTATTACTTCTGCAGATTCTGTTAGTCCATGTGTTCTTATTACTCTTTCAATTATTTGTCCCATTGATTTTTTCATAACTGGGAAATCTATTTCGTATTGGAATGGGTCTTTTTCTCTATCAATGAATCCTAAATCTTGTGGTATTCCTTGATTGAATATGATTCTTCCAACACTTGTTTCTATTTTCTTTGTTTTTATTTTTCCATCTATTTCTTTTGAAACTCTAACAAAGATTTTTGCATGTATTCCTACATCATTATTTGCAAATGCCATTAATGCTTCTTCTGGGTCTTTGAAGTATTTTCCTTCACCTTTTTCTCCATCTAATGTCATTGTTAGATAATAACTTCCTAAAATCATGTCTAGTCTAGGTGTTGCAACTGGTTTACCATCTTGTGGTTTAAGTAAGTTATTTGTTGCAAGCATTAAATATCTTGATTCTGCTTGTGCTTCTGGTGATAATGGTAAATGTACTGCCATTTGGTCACCGTCGAAGTCAGCGTTAAACGCTTCACAAACTAATGGGTGAAGTTTGATTGCTCTACCTTCAACTAATACTGGCTCGAAACTTTGAATACCTAGTCTGTGTAGTGTAGGAGCACGGTTTAACATTACTGGATGATCTTTTATAACATCTTCTAATATTCCCCATACTTCTGGTCTTAGTCTTTCTACCATTCTTTTAGCGTTTTTAATGTTTTGAGCAATTCCTCTTCCTACTAATTCTCTCATTACAAATGGTTTGAATAATTCAACTGCCATTTCTTTTGGAAGTCCACATTGATATATTTTTAGTTCAGGTCCTACTACGATAACTGAACGTCCAGAATAGTCAACACGTTTTCCAAGTAAGTTTTGACGGAAACGTCCTTGTTTTCCTTTTAATAAATCTGATAGAGATTTTAAAGGTCTGTTTCCAGCTCCAGTTACTGGTCTTCCTCTTCTTCCATTATCGATTAGGGCATCTACTGATTCTTGTAACATACGTTTTTCGTTTCTTACAATTATTTCTGGTGCTCCTAATTCTAATAGTCTTTTTAATCTGTTATTTCTGTTTATAACTCTTCTATATAAGTCATTTAGGTCTGATGTTGCAAATCTTCCACCATCTAATTGTACCATTGGTCTTAATTCTGGTGGTATAACTGGTACAACTTGCATAATCATCCATTCAGGTCTATTTCCTGAAATTCTAAATGCCTCAACAGTGTCTAATCTTTTTATAAGTTTACTCTTTTTTTGTTCACTTGCATTTTCTAATTCTTTTCTAATTTCATCAGATAATTTCTCTAAGTCTATTTGTTCTAATAATTCTCTTAGAGCTTCTGCTCCCATTTTTGCTTTAAATGAACCTCTACCATATTGCTCTTCAACTTCATGGTATTCTTTTTCATTTAAAACTTGACCTTTTTCAAGATTTGTTGAACCTTTATCTATAACAACATATGAAGCAAAATATATGATTCTCTCTAAGTTTCTTGGTGAAATATCAAGCATTAATGCAATTCTGCTTGGTATACCTTTAAAATACCATATATGTGCTACTGGTGCTGCAAGTTCAATATGTCCCATTCTTTCACGTCTTACTTTTGATTTTGTTACTTCAACACCACATCTATCACATACTATACCTTTATATCTTACTCTCTTATATTTACCACAGTGACATTCCCAGTCTTTTGTTGGTCCAAATATTCTTTCACAGAATAAACCATCTTTTTCTGGTTTTAGTGTTCTATAATTTATAGTCTCTGGTTTTTTTACTTCACCTTTTGACCACTCTCTTACTTTTTCATCTGATGCGATACCTATTTTTAACTTATTAAAAATATCTAATTCGTCCACTATTTAATTTCTCCCTTCTTTTGGTAAGTTTGGGTAATTTCAAAACAGGTTAAGAGGGCTAGCCACCGCTCTTGCAATTCCTTCAGGTCGCCTCTTTCCTTTTTGAAATTTATTCAATTATATCATTCTCATCGTCCAAATTATCATTAGCTAAATCATTGCCAAAAAGCAACTCATCATCTTCATCGCCTATCTCTTCAAACAAATCATCACTATCATCATCCAAAGAATCATCTTCATCATCTTCTAGTAAAATATCATCAGAAGTCTCTTCTCCATAACCATCTAAGTCGCCATCATCAATAGCTTCTTCCTCAGTTAAAACTGGTTTCTCTTTTTCTGGGTCATATTCAATACCTTCATCAATATTTTCCTTTAACTCTAGCTCTTGATTATCTTCAGAATATAGACGAACATCTAATCCTAATGATTGAAGTTCTTTTACTAAAACTTTGAAGCTTTCTGGAACTCCTGGTTCTGGTACATTTTCACCTTTAACGATAGCTTCATAAGTTTTAACTCTTCCTACAACGTCGTCAGATTTTACAGTTAGCATTTCTTGTAGTGTATATGCTGCACCATAAGCCTCTAATGCCCAAACTTCCATCTCTCCAAAACGTTGTCCACCAAATTGTGCTTTACCTCCAAGTGGTTGTTGAGTAACTAATGAGTATGGTCCTGTTGAACGAGCATGGATTTTATCATCTACTAAGTGATGTAGTTTCAACATGTACATTACTCCAACTGTTATTGGACTTGCAAATGGTTCTCCTGTTCTACCATCATATAGTGTTGTTTTTCCGTCTTCGCTCATTCCTGCTTGTGCTAATAATTCTCTAACGTCTTTTTCTGTTGCACCATCAAATACTGGTGTTGATACATGCCATCCTAATGCTTTTGCAGCTCCTCCTAAGTGAACTTCTAAAACTTGACCTAAGTTCATACGAGATGGAACTCCAAGTGGGTTTAATAGGATGTCTATTGGTGTACCATCTGGCATAAATGGCATATCTTCTTCTGGTAATACTCTTGATATAACACCTTTGTTACCATGACGTCCGGCCATTTTATCTCCAACTGATATTTTTCTTTTTGTTGCAATATAACATCTAATTATTTGATTTACTCCAGGTCCTAATTCATCTGAATTGTCTCTTGTGAAGATTTTAACATCTACTATTGTTCCAGCTTCTCCGTGTGGTACTCTAAGTGAAGTGTCTCTTACTTCTCTTGCTTTTTCACCAAAGATAGCTCTTAATAGTCTTTCTTCTGCTGTTAGTTCTGTTTCTCCTTTTGGAGTAACTTTACCAACTAAGATGTCTCCTGGTCTAACTTCTGCACCAATTCTTATAATTCCGTTTTCATCTAGGTCTTTTAATGAGTCATCTCCAACATTTGGAATATCTCTTGTGATTTCTTCTGCTCCTAGTTTTGTATCACGACATTCACAGTCATATTCTTCAATATGAATTGATGTGAATACATCTTCTTTAACTAGTCTTTCATTTAATAATATAGCGTCCTCGTAGTTGTATCCTTCCCATGTTGAGAAAGCTACTAATACGTTTTTACCAAGTGCCATTTCTGCGTTTTTTGTTGATGGACCATCTGCTATTGCGTCACCTTTTTTAACTATTTCTCCTCTTTTAACTATAGGTTTTTGGTTGATACATGTTCCACCATTTGTTCTTTTGAACTTACGAAGTTTATGTACAACTGTTTTTCCATTGTTATATTTAACAGTGATGCTATCACCTGTTACTTTTTCAATTACTCCATCATCTTCTGCTAATACTAAGATTCCAGAGTCTTTTGCTGCTCTATATTCGATTCCTGTTCCAACTATTGGGCTTTCAGTAATCATTAGAGGTACTGCTTGACGTTGCATGTTTGCACCCATCAATGCTCTTTTTGCGTCGTCATGCTCTAAGAATGGAATCATTGCTGCTGCAATAGAAACTAATTGTTTTGGTGATACGTCAACATATTGAACTTTATCACTATCAACTTCTATTACTTCGTTTTTGAAACGAACTCTAATTCTTTTATTTACAAATTTTCCATCTTTATCTACTGGCTCTGCTGCTTGAGCTATTATGTAGTTATCTTCTACATCTGCACTCATATATTCAACTATGTCTGTTAATTTATGTGTTTCTGGGTCTACTTTTCTATATGGTGTTTCTATAAATCCATATTCATTTATTTGTGCAAATGATGAAAGTGCTGATATAAGTCCAATGTTTGGTCCTTCTGGTGATTCTATTGGACATAGTCTACCATAGTGTGTATAGTGAACGTCACGAACCTCAAATCCTGCTCTTTCTCTTGTTAATCCTCCAGGTCCTAATGCTGATATTCTTCTTTTATGTGTTAATTCTGAAAGTGGGTTTGTTTGATCCATGAATTGTGACAATTGTGAACTTCCAAAGAATTCTCTTATTGATGATGTTATTGGTTTTGTGTTTATTAATGTTTGTGGTGTTACAACATCTAAGTCTTGGATTGTCATTCTTTCACGAACAACTCTTTCAAGTCTTGTTAAACCAATTCTGAATTGGTTTTGTAATAATTCTCCAACACATCTAATTCTACGGTTTGCTAAGTGGTCAATATCATCTGCTTTTCCTAATCCATGTGAAAGGTTTAGTAAATAGTTTATTGATGCAATCATATCTTCTGTTGTGATATGTTTTGGTACTAATTCATCATATCTTTCTTCGATTGTTTTTACTAAATCTTTTTCGTCAGTGTTGTCAATAATATTTTTTAATACATTGTAATTTACGTTTTCTTTGAAATGTAATTTGCTTAAATCAACTGTTGGTAATACTGCATGAATATTACATGTAGCATTTCCTATGATTCTTACTTTTCTTTCTCCTACCATGATGTCTACACTATTAATTCCTGCATTTTGAATGTTTTCTGCTACTTCTTCAGAAATCATTTCTCCTGCACTAACAAAAACTTCTCCAGTTTCTGAATCAACTATATCTTCAGCTGCTATTTTTTCTTTAATCCTTCCTGCAAGTCCTAATTTTTGGTTGAATTTATAACGTCCAACTTTTGCTAAATCATAACGTCTGTTGTCATAGAATAATCCATTAAATAGGTTTCTTGCTGCATCTGCTGTTGGAAGTTCTCCTGGTCTTAATTTTTTGTAGATTTCGATTAATGCTTCATCTTGGTCTTTGATTGTATCTTTGTTGATTGTTGCTTTTAACATTTCTTCATCACCAAATAGTTCTAATATTTGGCTGTCTGATACAACTCCAATTGCTCTTAAAAGTGTAGTTACTGGAACTTTTCTTGTCCTATCAACACGAACCCAGAAAATATCATTTCCATCTGTTTCATATTCAAGCCATGCTCCTCTAAGTGGCATTACTGTTGATGTGTATGTTTTCTTTCCTGTTTTTGTGTCAAATATTTCGTCATAGTAACATCCTGGTGAACGTACTAACTGGCTTACTACAACTCTTTCAGCTCCATTGATTACAAATGTTCCACTGTCTGTCATTAGTGGGAAATCTCCTAAATAGATTTCTTGTTCTTTGATTTCTCCAGTTTCACGGTTGATTAGTCTTACTTTTACGTGTAATCTTGTTGAATATGTAGCGTCTCTTTCTTTTGCTTCTTCAACTGTGTATTTAGTTTTCTCCTCCATGTAATAGTCGAAAAATTCTAGAACTAAATTTCCTGAATAGTCTTCGATTGGTGAAATGTCTTTTAATACTTCTCCTAGTCCTTCTTCTACGAACCAGTCATATGAGTCTCTTTGTACTTTGATTAGGTTTGGCATTTCGATGTAATCTCCGACTTTCGCAAAGTCTTTACGTGATGCTTTCTCGTAGTTTACTTCTTTGATTTTCAAAAAAAATCACTCCTTAAAAAAATATTAAGCAGATAAAATTTATTTGATTAAAAGAAGTCCTTCTTAAATTCAATTTGCTGGTCTAAGTTTTTAATTTGTCTGCTTTTACAAATTAAAATTTCTTAGGGCTCGTTGGATTTAATTCCTCTTCTTTTAAATTTAAACTATTTTGATTTAAATTTTTTCTTCTGATAACGGCAACAAAATTGCTTTTTATATAATACCATATTTTTCTTACGGGTGTCAAGGTTTTTAAGGATTTTTTCTAAAATTTTAATCATCTTTTTTTATTTTATTTTTTGTCATATATTTTTTAGCAAAAGAAAAAAGCACCTTATTCAGATGCTTCTTTGCTATATCTTATTTAATCATCAAATCTTCTTTCCAAGTCCACAAACTTTGTATAACTTCCTAGCCATACCAAATCAACCGTACCTGTTGAACCACCTCTATGTTTTGCAATAATAACTTCGGCAATTCCTTTTTTATCACTATCTTCATTATAGTAATCATCTCTGTATAAAAACATAACTATATCGGCGTCTTGCTCGATTGCTCCAGATTCACGCAAGTCTGATAACATTGGTCTGTGGTCTGGTCTTTGCTCTACCGCTCTTGATAACTGTGATAAAGCTATAACTGGAACATTCAACTCTTTTGCAAGAATTTTTAAAGAACGGCTAATTTCAGAAATCTCTTGTTCACGGCTTCCGTTTCTTTTATTACTTCCTTGTACTAATTGCAAATAGTCTATTACTACCATTCCAATATTTTTTTCAAGTTTAAGTTTTCTACATTTTGCTCTTATTTCCATAACTGAAATACCCGGAGTATCATCTATATATATTTCCGCTTCTGATAGAGGTCCAATTGCTTCAGCAAGTTTAGTCCAGTCATCTTCTTCAAGTTTTCCTGTTCTAACTTTATTACTATCAACCATTGCTTCACTACACAAAATTCTATTAACCATCTGCTCCTTTGACATTTCCAAGCTAAATATTGCTACTGGTACTTTTGCTTTTACTGCTGCATTTGTTGCAATATTTAATGCAAAAGCTGATTTTCCCATTGCAGGTCTTGCAGCTATTAATATTAAATCTGAGCCATGAAATCCAGCTGTTCTATAATCTAAATCAGTAAATCCTGAAGGTACACCTGTTATGTGTTGTTTCCTGTTATATAGTTCTTCTAATTGTGTAAAACTATCAACTAATATGTCTTTCATTGCAGAATAACCTTTTTGATTTTTGTTTTGCATTATATTAAAAATCTTTTTTTCTGCACCTTCCATTATATCATCAACATCTTCTGTTGGGTCATATCCTAATTCTATAATTTCATTCGCTGTTTTTATTAAATTTCTTAAGGTTGATTTTTCTTCAACTATTTTTATGTATTTCATGCTATTTGCGGTTGTAGGAACTTTTTCTGGAAGTTCTGCTAAGTATTCTAATCCACCAACTTGCTCAAATTTTCCCATTGCTTCAAGTTCTGCTTTAACTGTAATAATATCAATTGGCTCTGCTCTGTTATATAGATTTAAAATCGCTGAATAGATGGCTTTATTATCATCACGATAAAAGTCATCTTCTTTTAACACTTCAATTGCAGATACTACTGCATCTTTATCTGTTAGCATACTTCCTATAACTGCTTGTTCAGCTTCTATATCATGTGGTGGTACTTTTCCTAGTTCCATTTCGTTTCAGTCCTTCCTACTCTGATATTACGTCTATTTTTAATTTTCCGATTACGCCTTCGAATAGTTTTATTTCTACTGTTCTCATTCCTAAAGTTTTAATTGTCTCTTTTAAATCTATTTTTTTCTTGTCAACAACAATTTTGTATTCTTTTTCTAGTTCTTGTGCGATTTCTTTTGAAGAGACTCCTCCAAATATTTTTCCGTTTTCTCCAGATTTTACTTTTATTTTTAAACATATTTTTCCTAATTTATCTGCTATTTTAATTGCTTCTTCTTTTTCTTGGTTTTTCTTGTATTTTGCAGAGTCTTGTTTTGCTTTTAATCTTGACATATTTTCTGCATTTGCTTCTACTGCTAATCCTTTTGGTAATAGATAATTTCTTGCGTGTCCGTCTGATGCATTTATTATTTCGTCTTTTTTTCCTACCCCTTTTATGTCTGCTTTTAAAATTACTTTCATTTCTATTCCACCTACCTTGCTTTCTTTTATTGTTTATATATATAATATTTTTGTGAAAAAATCAAGTTAAAATTACTGTTAGTTTCAAACAATATCTTAATTTAATTTTTAACATAATATTATCTACATTTTTCTATTTTTCTTTCAAATACCTTTTTAAAAGAAATGTTAAAAAGTATGGAAATGTATAAAATTTACCATTAAACCCTATATTTTTATAACATAATTTTATCCCATATCGTATATCTCTATATTTTTCACTATTTATTAAATTGTTTGAAGAAGCTGTTGCTCCATCTGTTGCTTTTACTTCAACTGGAATTAGTGAATTTGCATCTCGTACAAAGAAATCCATTTCAACTGTTCCTTTTTCATTTTTATAAAAGTATAGTTTATATCCTTCTTTTACAAGCATATCTGCAATCATATTTTCATAAATTGCTCCTTTATATGTGTTGAAATTTTTATTATTTCTTAAATCTTCTTGAGCTTCTTCATCTAATGAACCAATTAAAAGTCCTGTATCTCTAAAATATATTCTATAATTGTCAGGGTTATAGTTTCCACCAAGTGGAAGTTCAGGTTGTTCTAAGCAATGGCATATATTGATAATTCCTGCATTGTCTAACCACTCTAATGTTCCAATATATTCACGTTTTCTTGCTCCTGATTCTACTTTTGAAATTTGAAATTTTTTGTTTTCATTTCCTAAAAATACTGGTATTTTACGGTACACATTAAGAATCTTAGCTTGGTCTAATCCTTTTGCATATTTAGTTATATCTTCTTCATAATCTAACAATATCTGTTTTTGCATTTTCAAAGTTCCACTATAATTATTATTAGTTATAAATGTATTTACAATTGCGGGCATGCCACCTATTATCATATACTCCTTAAAGTTATCAAACATTACCGAAAGTTCAGTATTTGAAAGTGGAACTGTATTTTTCATATGCTGATATAAATCTTCTATTTGTTCTTCTTTGTAACCTTTAGCCCAAAGGAATTCTTCAAAGTCCATTGAATGCATTTCATAATCTTCTTTATTTCCTACACTATTGGATTCAATTTCATTATAATTAATTCCCATAAGTGAACCAGAACAAATAACATCATATCTTCCATCTTGATTAAACGCTTTTAATGATGTTGCACAATTAATGCAATCTTGTAATTCATCAAAAAATATCAATGTATTACCTGGTATAAATTCAAGGTTAGGATTCCTTAAAGAGATGTTTTTTATGATAGTATCAACTTCAAATCCATCATCAAAAATATCTTTATACTGTTTTTGTAATACAAAATTTATCTCAATTATACTTTTATAATTGTTTTTAGCAAAATTTCTAATAGATTCTGTTTTTCCAATTTGACGTGCGCCTTTTACTATTAATGGCTTTCTATCTGGATTGTTTTTCCATTCTATTAAATATTTATCAATTTTTCTCTTTAATAATTGCATATTTAACACCTTCTTTTATACATTATATCACAAAATTCTATTTATATGCAATATATTTTTCACAAAATTCCAGGCGTTTTTTGTGTTTGTTTTCACAAAATTCCAGTTGTTTGGTTGCTAATTATCACAAAATTCCGATTGACTGTTTGAATTTTTGTTAGGTCCGTCCCTAAATCCCTGTTTTTAGGGATTTTTAGGACCGTCCCCCTAATCCCTATCTCCACCTAATTTTCTTTTTTGCACCATGTATGTTACTTTACTTACTAAGTTTGCTGGAAATATCTTTGCTCCAATTTTTGCAAATTTTACATCTAATCCTGGAACTATATAGAATTTTCCCTTTTCTAATTTTTTTATTGCATATTTTGCAACTTTCATACTATCTGCTTGTCTTATTTTAAATTTTACATTTGCTACTTCATCAAAATTTGTTTTTACAGGTCCCGGGCATAAAATACTTATTTGTACTTTTGATTTTTCTTTTTTTAGTTCTTCTCTTATTCCTTCTGATAGTCTTACTACATATGCTTTTGTTGCATAATATGTTGCCATTAATGGTCCTGGCATGAATCCTGCAATTGATGCTGCATTTAATATTTTTCCGCTATTTCTTTTTTTCATATCTCTTAAATATAGTTTGGTTAAAATATGATATGCTACTATATTTGTATTTATCATTTTAATTTCTTTTTCTAAATCTGTTTTTGTGAAGTTTCCACAATCTCCAAATCCTGCATTATTGATTAAGATATCCACATTTTGTACTTTTGTGTGGATTTCTTTGCAGTTTTCTTCTTTACTTAAGTCTGCAGCTATACTAATTACTTCTGCGCCTCTTTTTTCTAGTTCTCTTTTTGTTTCATTTAATTTATTTTCATCTCTTGCTACTATTATTATTTCATTTCCTTTTTTGGCTAATAGTTTTGCCATGTCTTTTCCTATTCCTGATGATGCTCCTGTTATTAATATTTTCAATTTTATCACCTTTTCTTATTATTTTTATTTTGCTGCTATTTTATAACATTTTTATTGATTTATCAATTATATTTCTTTATGATTTTGAGGTATTTGCAAATATCTTATTTATATTTTTCTTATATTTTATAATATTAACTGTGAGGTATAAAACATGGTTCATTTTAATATAGAAAAATTATTAAAAAATAAGAAGAAATCTAAATATTGGCTTTGCCAAAGTATGAATATTACTTCTAGAAATTTAAATCGAGTTATTAATGGTGAAACCACTTCTATTTCTTTTAAGTATTTAGAAGATCTGTGTAAATATTTAGATTGTTCTTTAGATGGGTTAATTGATATTGATAAAGATGCTTGATTGTGTCTCTATTATTTATATGCCAGTAATCCTATGTAAATATATTAAAACCTAAAATGTTAAACACCAAGTTTAATATTTTTAGGTTTTTTGTTTTATTTCTTCCAAAGATGTAAATAATAACTATAAGTAATGAATTATAATTTTAAATAAGGTATTTACAAATAACTTATTTATAGATATAATGATTTCGTAAAAATAAATATTGGAGGTTTCAAAAGATGAAGAATTTTAGAAGAAATAATAGTGGTATTACTTTAATTGCTTTAGTTATAACCATCGTACTAAATAGCTCGTACCTCGCTATGGACCGAATAAATAAAATTGAAAAAA
>CAMLUO010000012.1 GCA_946487895.1 uncultured Clostridium sp. | reverse complement strand
TAAGCTGACCAATACTAATAAATCGAGGGCTTAACCACAATTTTAGAGAAAAATAGATCTTAAAACTAAAAATTTCATCTATGTATTTTTGAGTGTGCTTTATTTATATAATTGCATACGATAATTTTCTAGTGACGATGACATTTAGGGTAATACCTGTTCCCATCCCGAACACAGAAGTCAAGCCTAAATGTGCCGAAAATACTTGTGGGTTACCCTGCTGGGAAGATAGGTTGTTGCTAGATTTTTTTTGTTTAAAATCAAAAATTTTCCATATTTTTGATTTTTTTCTGTTAATATGGTAAAATAAAAGTGTAGTAAAAATTAATATTTTTATAATGATATTAACATATGAAAGGAATGAGAAATATGGAAGAAAAAAGAAATGCATATGAAATTGTTGGAACAAATAAAATAGCAATAGATAGAATAAAAGAAGAATTAGAAAAAGATAGTTTTATAAAAGAAAAAGCAATGGAAACAATTAAAAGAATATCTAGAAAAATAGAAATAGAAAAACAAAAATTAGAAGCTACTTCAAGCCTATCAGAAAAGATATTAATAAATAGAGAAATTGAAAAATCAGAAAAAGAAATAGAAGATATACAAAAAGCATACGAAAAAATATATGACAGAGAACATAGAGGAAAATACAATGCTTTTTTAGATATAGTAGATAAATCTAAAGAAACTATGCTATATAGAAATTCAAGTAAAAGTCAAGAAAATGAAGAAAAAAATTTATTAGATGAAGTACCAGATGAAGTATTAGAAGAAATAAAAAATAGAATTAGGAGAAATAGACCTAAAAAGAAAAATGCATATGAAATATTAAAAATTTCAAAGGAAAGATGTGATGATAGAACAAGGAAATCAGAAAGTATAGATGACTTCTTATTGCAAAGAAAAGAAGGACTAATTGAATTTGCAAAAGTGGAATTTGAAAAAAAAGTAAATGTAGATAAGAAAAATGAATTTGGTGCAAAACAAAAATTAAAATTAGAGATAAGAACAATAGAAGGAGCATATAGAGAAATTGCAACAAAAGAAAAAAGAGAAATATATAACCAAAAATTAGCAGATATAGAAAGAAAAGAACAAAAGGCTATTGAAGATGAAATATTTAAAATAAAATATGATAGAAGTGGAAATTATGAGCCATCAAGTATTGTAACATTAAAATATCAAGATTTTACAAAAGACAATGACAAATCAAAATTGCCAAGTGTTATTATATCAAGAGATGATGGACAAGAAATTCTAATACAAAAAGTAGGAAGAATAGGTTATGAAGATTCTTTAGGAGTAACAGATGAAATAGGAGAATATGAAATAACTAGAATCATTAAAGATGAAGAAAAAACAGATAAAGTATATATTCCAGGATTAAATATATCAGAGTTATTTGTAGATGAGAAAACAGGAGCATTTCAAAATCAAGCATATTATAAATTTATTGCAAATGAAATGTTATCAGAAGAAGCAATTAGGGAATGTTCAAAATATAATAATGGGTATCTAGGAGAACCTTTAAAAGATAACAATGGAAATTACTTTAGATATTTAGATGGAAGAGAAGAATTATCAGCAGTTATGAAATTCTATGAAGAAAGAAATAAAGAACAAAATAGACAAGAAAGTGGACAAGAAGGGAAACAAGAAAAAGAAGGAGACGAACGTGAGTAATAATAATTATAATAGCAATAAAGCAATATGGAAATCAGGAACATTTATTTATCCATTACCAGCAGTAATGGTAAGTTGTGGAACAATGGAAAAGTCAAATATTATAACAGTTGCATGGACAGGTATATTAAATACCAACCCTGCAACTGTCTATATTTCTGTCAGACCAACAAGGTATTCATATGATTTAATAAAAAAACAAGGAGAATTCGTAATAAATTTAACAAATAAAAATTTAGTAAAAGCAACAGATTGGTGCGGAGTAAGGTCAGGAGCAAAATTTGACAAATTTAAAGAAATGAATCTTCACAAAGAAAAAGCTGAATTTGTAAAATGTCCTATGATAAAAGAAAGTCCAGTATCAATTGAATGTAAAGTTAAAGAAATAAAAGAATTAGGGTCACATCATATGTTTGTTGCTGAAGTTCTAGCAATTAGGGCAGATAAGAAATACATAGATGAAAAAGGGGCTTTTGACATATCAAAGTGTGATTTAATTGCTTATTCAAATGGACATTATTATTCATTAGGAAAGAAATTAGGAAAGTTTGGATTTTCAGTACAAAAAAAGAAAAAGAAAAAATGATGAAAAACTAAGAAAATTTAGCAAAATCCATTGACATAGGATAAGAAAAGTGGTAAAATATTCTAGCATATGTAATTACGTACATATGCTCACATCGTTTTAAAAAAGTAAAGTATAGGTAAATACGGAGGTGTTATTATGGCAGCAAAAGGACCAAGAGAAAATATAACATTAGAATGTACAGAATGTAAAAGAAGAAATTACATGACATCAAAAAACAAGAGAAATAATACAGATAGATTAGAAATAGTTAAGTATTGTAAATTCTGTAAAAAACGTACAACACACAAAGAAACAAAATAGTCAAGCTATTTTAAGGAGGATATAAAATGGCTAAAAAAACAAGTAAAGTAAACAAGACAAATAATAAAGTACAAAAACAAGAAAACAGTAAAAACAAAAAAAGCTTTTTTAAAGATTTCAAAGCTGAATTAAAAAAAGTAGTTTGGCCAACACCAAAACAATTAGTAAATAATACTGTTGCAGTTATAACAATAGTACTAATTACAGCAGCAATTGTATTTGTGTTAGATTTAGCATTTAAGACATTAGATGAAAAAGGAATAGACAAAATTAGAGAAGTAATTACAACCAATGAAACAACAGAAAACTCTACTACAAACGAAACAACTGATAACACAACAACAGATGAAAATGCAACTGCAGAAGACACTACAACATCTGAAGAAACATCTAATGAAGAAAATACATCAACAGAAAATGACGCAACTACTGAAGAAACAAATACAGAAAACACAGATGCAACTACTAATGAAGCAGAATAAAATAATTAAACAATCAGCTATAAATCAATAGAAAAGGAGGCTTATTAAATGTCTCAAAAAGATTATGACAATAATCCAAGATGGTATGTAGTACATACATATTCAGGATATGAGAACAAAGTAAAAGCAGACCTAGAAAAAACAATAAAAAATAGAGAATTAGAAGATTACTTTTTCGATATAATAGTTCCAATGGAAGAACAAATAGAAATTAAAGATGGAAAAAGAAAAACTAATTTAAAAAAAGTTTTTCCAGGTTATGTATTAATAAAAATGATTGTAACAGAACAAACTTGGTATATAGTAAGAAATACTAGAGGAGTTACAGGATTTGTAGGTTCAGGAACTGACCCAATACCATTAACTGATGATGAAATCAGAAATATGGGATTTGAAGATATACCAGTTAATGTAGATTACGAAGTAAATGAACAAGTACAAGTTATGAATGGACCTTTTGAAGGTTTTGTAGGAACAGTACAAGAAATTAATACAGAGAAGCATAAAGTGAAAGTTTTAGTATCAATGTTTGGTAGAGAAACACCAGTAGAACTAGAATTTTCACAAGTCCAAAAAATAAAATAAGGAGGTGCCATATAAAATGGCAGAAAAAGAAATATCAAATATAATTAAATTACAAATAGAAGCAGGAAAAGCATCACCAGCTCCACCAGTAGGACCAGCATTAGGATCAAGTGGTGTAAACATCATGCAATTCGTAAAAGAATTCAATGATAGAACAGCAAACCAACCAGGAATGATTATACCAGTAGTAATAACAGTATACAAAGATAAATCATTCACATTTATAACAAAAGTGCCACCAGTAGCAGTATTAATCAAAAAAGCAATAAAAATTCAAAAAGGATCTGGAGTACCAAACAGAGACAAAGTTGCTAAAATAACAAAAGCACAAGTAAAAGAAATTGCTGAACAAAAAATGCCAGACTTAAATGCTGCAACAATAGAAACAGCTATGAGCATGGTTGAAGGAACTGCTAGGTCTATGGGGGTTGTTGTTACAGACTAAAACAAATGAAAATCAGCATCTTGCACATTTTTGCATAATTTGTCAAAATTCGACGTACCATCGTACGCCTTCATCTTGACAAATCACACGAAAATGCACAATATACTAATTTTGATTTGTTTTGAAATAAGATGAATGAAAAGCAGCAATGTAATAAAAAAATAAAATTAAATTGGGAGAGTTAAGTTTAAAGCTCGTTAAAACCAAAGGAGGTAAAATAAAATGAAAATGTCAAAAAGATACGCAGAAAGTGTAAAATTAGTAGACAAAACAAAAAAATATGGAATTAAAGAAGCATTAGAAACAATCGAAAAAATGCCAAAACCAAAATTCGACGAAACAGTTGAATTACATGTAAAATTAGGAGTAGATTCTAAACATGCAGACCAACAAGTAAGAGGTACAGTAGTACTTCCAAATGGTACTGGTAAAACTCAAAAAGTATTAGTATTTGCTAAAGGACCAAAAGCTGAAGAAGCTGAAAAAGCTGGAGCAGACTATGTTGGAGCAGAAGAATTAATCCCAAAAATTCAAAATGAAAACTGGTTTGATTATGATGTAGTAGTTGCAACACCAGATATGATGGGTGTTGTAGGAAGATTAGGTAAAGTATTAGGACCAAAAGGATTAATGCCAAACCCTAAATCAGGAACAGTTACAATGGACGTAACAAAAGCAATAAATGAAATTAAATCAGGAAAAGTTGAATATCGTTTAGACAAAACAAACATTATTCACTTAGGATTTGGAAAAGTTTCATTTGGAGCAGATAAATTATTAGAAAACTATGAAACAATAATCAATGCTATTATAAAAGCAAAACCAGCAGCTGCAAAAGGTCAATACATCAAAAGTGTAGCAATAGCTACAACAATGGGACCAAGTCTATTTATTGACCAAAACTAGATGTAGCAAAATCATTAATTAACAAATAAGATTGCCAAAGACAGTAGGCAAAAGTAAGTCCTACCGAGGTAAGAAGAGAAAAGTTTAATATAGAAGCGAATTCTATCAAACACTCTATTAGCCTCGGAAAGACTATAAGAGTGTTTTTAAATTTACTAAATATAAATTACAAAAGGTAAAAAAACCTTAAATACTGGGAGGTGAAAATTCAAATGGCAAGTGAAAAAATACTAAACCAAAAGAAAGAAGAAGTAAGTAAATTAGCAGAAGAAATGAAAGAAGCAAAATTAATCCTTTTAACAGATTATAGAGGAATTAATGTAGCTGATGATACTGAATTAAGAAGAAACTTAAGAAACGCAAATGCAAAATACACAATTATAAAAAATAATATTACAAGAAGAGCTTTAGCAGAATGCGGAATTGAAGGATTAGATGAAAAATTAGAAGGACCAACAGCAGTTGTAATAGCTAAAGAGGATTATCTAGAACCTTCAAAAGTAATATACCAATATAGCAAAGATAATGAATTCTATCAAATAAAAGGTGGAGTAATTGATGGAAAAGTAATGACAACAGAAGAAATCATTACACTTGCAAAATTACCATCAAGAGAAACATTACTATCTATGCTTGCTGGAGCATTACTTGGAAATATTTCAAAAGTTGCAGTTGCACTTAATGAAGTAAAAAAACAAAAAGAAGAAGCAGGTGAAAAAGTTACAGTAGCAGTAGCTGCTGAAGAAACAGCACCAGCAGAAGAAGCAAAAACAGAAGCTGAGGCAACACCAGCTGAATAATTTAATTTGAAATTAAAAAACAAAAAGAGTAGTGAACTTAAATCACAAAAAATAGTGTATGAAACACTAAAATAAAAATTAGGAGGATTTAAAAATGGAAAAAATAGAAAAATTATTAGAAGAAATCGACGCTTTAACAGTTGTTGAATTAGCTGATTTAGTAAAAGCTATAGAAGAAAAATATGGAGTATCTGCAGTAGCAGCAGCTGCACCAGCAGCAGGAGCTGCAGCAGGAGAAGCAGCTGAAGAAAAATCATCATTTGATGTAGTATTAACAGACGCTGGAGATCAAAAAATAAAAGTAATCAAAGTAGTTAGAGATGCTACAGGATTAGGATTAAAAGAAGCTAAAGACTTAGTAGATGGAGCACCAAAAACAGTTAAAGAAGGAGCTTCTAAAGAAGAAGCTGAAGACTTAAAAGCTAAATTTGCTGAAGTTGGAGCAACAGTTGAATTAAAATAATTAAAAAATAAATGTAAATGTTGAAAACAAGCCAATTTAGGCTTGTTTTTTTGTAAAAAAAAGTATATAATATAAAACATATTTAGGAAAATTTCCTATGTAATAAGGAAATTTGCGTAGAAAGGAATGATTACTATGAAGGTAAGCAAAGAAGAAATTTTGCATATTGCAAATTTAGCAAATTTAACACTAGAAGAAAATGAAATTGACAACTATTTAGAAAATTTGGAAGAAATATTGAATTTTGCAAATATAGTAAACAATGCACCAGTAGAAAATTTAGATATTACAATAGGAGCAAATGAAGCAAAAAATGTATTTAGAAAAGATGAAGTAGAAATATTTAAAGATAATGATGCTTTATTACAAAATGCACCAGAGCAAGACCAACATATGTTTAAAATACCTAAAGTAATAAACTAGACAGAAGTTTAATAAAGCAAAAATAAATATAAAGGAGGCATGACTAATGGATATTACAGAATTAACAGTACATGAATTACAAGAAAAAATAAAAAACAAAGAATTAACAATAAAAGAAATAACAGAAGCATATATAAACAGAATAAATGAAAAGGAAAAAGATGTACAAGCATTTGTAACCGAGTTAACAGACGAAGCTAAAAAAAGTGCTGAAGAAATACAAAATAAAATAGAAAGCGGAGAAATAACAGGAGAATTTGCAGGAATTCCAATAGGAATAAAAGATAACATTTGTACTAAAGGAATAAAAACTACCTGCAGTTCAAGAATGTTAGAAAACTTTGTATCACCATATGATGCAACAGTAATGGAAAAAATAAATAGTGAAAACATGATAGACTTAGGAAAATTAAATATGGATGAATTTGCAATGGGCGGTTCAACAGAATATTCATATTTTCATCCAACAAGAAATCCATGGAATCTAAACAAAGTACCAGGAGGATCATCAGGAGGAAGTGCAGCTGCTGTCGCAAGCAACATGGTGCCATGGGCATTAGGAAGCGACACAGGTGGTTCAATAAGAGAGCCAGCAAGTTTTTGTGGAGTAGTAGGATTAAAACTAACATATGGATTAGTATCAAGATATGGATTAGTAGCATTTGCATCATCACTTGACCAAATAGGACCAATAACAAAAGATGTGCAAGATGCAGCAATGTTATTAAATATTATCGCAGGACATGATAAAAAAGATACAACATCAAGTGATAGACCAAAAGTAGATTACACAAAAGCATTAAAAAATGATGTAAAAGGATTAAAGATTGGAGTTCCAAAAGAATTCTTTGGAGAAGGAATAAATGAAGAAGTAAAAGAGCAACTACAAAAAGCAATTGAAACATACAAAGAATTAGGAGCAGAAGTTGAAGAATTTTCATTAGATATTGCACAATATGCATTAGCAACATATTATATCATTGCATGTGCTGAAGCAAGTTCAAACTTAGGAAGATTTGATGGAATTAGATATACATATAGAACAAAAGAATTTAAAAGCCTAAAAGAAATATACAAAAAATCAAGAAGTGAAGGATTTGGACCAGAAGTAAAAAGAAGAATAATCCTTGGAACATATGTACTTTCATCAGGATATTATGATGCATATTACAAAAAAGCACAACAAGTACGTACATTAGTTATGAATGAATTTAATAAAGGATTTGAAAAATATGATGTTATATTAACACCAACTTCACCAACAGTAGCATTTGATATAGGCTCAAAATCAAATAATCCGCTAGAAATGTACTTAGCAGATATATGTACTGTTTCAGTTAATATTGCAGGTCTACCAGGAATTTCAATCCCTTGTGGTGTAGATAAAGAAGGTATGCCAGTAGGAATGCAGTTAATAGGAAATAAATTCAGTGAAGAAACAATATTAAATGCAGCATATACATTTGAACAAAAAATCAAATTTAGAGAAAATCATAAACCAGAATTTAAGAAATAGGGATTTTTAGGTCCGTCCCCTAATCCCTGAAGAGGAGGAATGAAAATGTCAAGAGATAACTATGAAGTAATAATAGGACTAGAAGTACATGCAGAACTATCAACTAAAACAAAAATATTTTGTTCATGTCCAACAGAATTTGGAGCAGCACCAAACACACATGTATGTCCAATATGCATGGCGATGCCAGGAACACTACCAGTTTTAAACGAAAAAGTTGTAGAATATGCAGTAAAAGCAGGACTTGCAACAAATTGTGAAATATCAAGAGACAGTAAAAATGATAGAAAAAACTATTTCTACCCAGACCTACCAAAAGCATATCAAATTTCTCAATTTGATAAACCACTATGTGAACATGGATATGTAGAAATTGACACAGAAGAAGGAAAGAAAAAAATCAGACTAACAAGAATTCACATAGAAGAAGATGCAGGAAAGTTAAACCATGATGACTTTGGTGGAGGAAGTTTAGTAGATTTAAATAGAGCAGGAGTCCCACTAATAGAGATAGTATCTGAGCCTGATATTAGAAGTAGTGAAGAAGCGGAAAAATATTTAAGAAAGCTAAAATCAATATTAGAATATATTGAAGTTTCAGATTGTAAAATGCAAGAAGGTTCACTAAGAGCAGATGTAAATGTATCAGTAAGAAAAAAAGGAGATACAAAACTTGGAACTCGTACAGAAATGAAAAATATGAATTCATTTAAAAGTATCACAAGAGCAATAGAATATGAAGTAGATAGACAAATAGATGTACTTGAAGATGGCGGAATAATAGAACAAGAAACTTTAAGATGGGATGACGTATCTGGAAAAACATTTCCAATGAGAGATAAAGAAGATGCGCAAGATTATAGATATTTTCCAGACCCAGATTTAGTTGCAATAAAACTTTCAGAAGAGTATATAGAAAATATTAAAAAAGCATTACCAGAATTACCTGAAAGTAGAAAACAAAGATATTTAGAAGAATATAAATTATCAGAAAAAGATGCAAATATAATCACATCATCAAAATATCTATCAGACCTATTTGAAGGAGCAACAAAAATATGCAATAATCCAAAAGCGGTAAATAACTGGATTATATCAGACATATCTAGAATACTAAATGAAACAGAAATGGAACCAATAGAAATACCATTTGATAGCAAACAATTAGCTAAATTAGTAATGTTAATAGATAAAGGAACAATTAGTTCAAGCATTGCTAAAAAAGTATTAGTAGAAATGTTTGAACATCCAAGAGACCCTGAAGATATAATTGATGAAAAAGGATGGGTACAAA
Organism: uncultured Clostridium sp.; assembly: GCA_946487895.1. Lineage (GTDB taxonomy): Bacteria > Bacillota > Clostridia > TANB77 > CAG-508 > CAG-269. The sequence goes on along the minus strand of CAMLUO010000012.1, from coordinate 18,049 downwards.
TTTCTGATGAAGGAGCAATAAAAGATGTGGTATTAAAAATATTAGAAGCAAATCCACAATCAGTTGCTGACTATAAAGGAGGAAAAGATAGAGCTTTAGGATATTTAGTTGGACAAGCTATGAAAGAAACAAGAGGAAAAGCAAACCCACAAATGTTAAACAAAATGTTCTTAGAAGAATTAAAAAAATAGTAAAGTGATGGTGAAAGATATGGAAAAACTGGATTATGCAATTTTGTTTGCGACAAAAGCACATGATGGTCAAAGAAGGAAATCAGATAATGTAGATATGATATTTCATCCATTTACTGTTGGAATGATGTTGCAGAGAGAAGGAATGACAGATGAAACTGTGATTGCAGGAATATTACATGATGTAGTAGAAGATACAAGTTATACATTGCAAGATATAGAAACATTATTTGGAAAAAGAGTAAAGAATATAGTCGAAGAAGTTAGTGAAAATAAAAAATTAGAATGGAAAGAAAGAAAAATAAAAGCGATAGAAAAAATAGAAGTAGCAAGTTTTGAAGGAAAGATGGTAGAATGTGCAGATAAAATAAATAATTTAGAAACTTTATATGATTTATTACAAGTAAAAGGAAAAGAAGTTTGGAAAAGTTTTAATAAACCATTGATAGATCAAAAGTGGTACTATACAAAAATGTATGAAGCAATTATAAAAAATATAGAATATAATAATTTATGCAAAAGATATAAGGTGATATTAGATAAAGTATTTAACTAAAATGGAAGGTAAGATAAAATATGGATAATATAGCTGAAGCAACAAAAATGCAACAAAAGATGAATTTTATACAGGAGAACACTAAACGAATAAAAGAAAATCTTAACTCAAATAATACACCTATATTTATTGAATTAATGGGAACGCCTAAAAGCGGAAAAACAACATTGACTAAAAGTTTAAAAACATTGTTCGAAAAATCTAAAATAGATATAGAGATAAGAAGAGAAACTGCAGAATATAATCCAATATCTAAAGAAGCTGAATCATATAATTTATGGATGATATTAGAATTATTTAAAAATCTAATAGAAGATATAGAAAATGGAAAAGGAAAAATAATTATATATGATAGAGGTATAATAGATAGAATAGCGTGGTTAAATCTTGCGGTTCGAGATGAAAGTATAGCTGAAAGTGATTTTGAAGCAATAAAAAGATTATATGATTTAAAAACAATAAGAGAAAAATATAAACCAATAGTATATGGATTTTACACAACACCAGAGCTAAGCATAGAAAGAAAAGGAAGACCTGGAAAATTTGTAAATGTACAGTCACTTAACACATATAATGAGAAATTTTTAAGTGAACAAAAAGATATCAGAAGAATTGCTTCTGCATACAAATTTATTGAGACAGATCAATATCAAGGAAAAATCGAAGATTTTATAGTAGATTGTTCACTCAGCTTAACAGATATATTAAAAAATTTAACTAAGAATAAAGAGTTAGAAGAAAAATAACGCAACATAACAAAATGCTTAAGAAGGATTCTAATTTTAATAATAAATATTTTTTATTAAAATTAGAATCCTTTAAATTAAACCATTTGCTTTTTTATACCATCCACAACAATACTACATATAATAAATTCAATACCAAAAACCAGGCTTAACTTAAATAATGAAATACCTATGTAATATAAAGATGGAGTTGCAAATATTAAATTATATGTAAGTAAAATAATAATAGAAATCATACTTAAAGCAAAACAAAATTCTAAGCCATATTTTAAAATCTTATGAGTAACTTTATCAAAACTTTTAAAACTATTTATTAAATTCTTAATCATAATTCACCTCTAAAAATAAAATATATTAACTATTACTATATAATAGTAACATGAAATGAGAACAAAAACAATGGGAGTTTTAGGCAGACAAAAAAGAAGACTTCATATATTATATGAAACCTTCTCAAATAAAAACTATGCATAATCTTTATTTTGCTTAAGCCATAGCTGCATTTAATTTTTTTGACAAACTAGATTTCTTTCTAGCTGCAGTGTTTTTTACGATAACACCTTTACTGCATGCTTGGTCAATTTTTTTAGTAGCTTCAGAGAATAAAACTTTAGCTTCTTCAACATTACCAGCGTTTACAGCTTCTTCAAATTTTCTAACAGCTGTTTTATATGCAGATTTTATCATATTATTTCTTAAAGTTTTCTTTTCAATTACTTTAACTCTTTTCTTAGCTGATTTAATATTTGGCATTCCTTTTGCACCTCCTCTTAGTCAATAATAAACTATAACATATGATATTTTACCACAATTTTTCAGAAAAAGCAAGTAAAATTCAAAATAATTATTGTAATACCAAAGGTTTTATGATATATTTGAAAAGAAGAGTACAAAATTCAAAAGAAAGGAAGATGTAAAATGATAGCAATTGGTAGTGACCATGGAGGATATAGATTAAAAGAAGAAATAAAAAAATATTTAGATGAAAAAGAAATAGAATATAAAGACTGTGGATGCATGAATGAAGAAAGCGTAGATTATCCAAATATAGCAAAAGAAGTAGCAAAAGCAGTACAATCAAAAGAATGTGAAACAGGAATACTAATTTGTCGTTCAGGATTAGGAATGAGCATAGTAGCAAATAAATTCAAAGGAATACGTTGTACACCATGTCATAACGAATATACAGCAAAATATGCAAAATTACACAACAATAGTAACATATTGGCAATTGGAGCAGATGATGTTACGGTTAATGAAGCAATATGTATATTAAGAATGTGGCTTGCAACAGAATTTGAAGGTGGAAGACATCAAGAAAGATTAGATTTAATTTCAAAAATAGAAAATGAGAACATGAAATAATATTTATCCATAGAATAGGGGGCATTCAATATATGTGGGGAGATATAGCAATTGCTTTCCTACTGGCATTTATTGTGGCATTCATGGCTACACCATATACAATGAAAATAGCCAAAAAAGTAGGAGCAGTAGATGTACCAAAAGACCAAAGAAGAATGCATAAAAGAGCAATACCAAAATTAGGTGGACCAGCAGTAATATTAGGATTTCTAGTATCAGTTATATACCTATTAATAGTAATGAGTATGGAACATACAATAAACCTATTTGACCAAGACGAATATGGAAAAAAATTATTGGGAATGTTGCTAGGAATAATAATAATATCAATAACATGCATAATAGATGATATAAAATCAATCAAACCATTGACAAAATTAACAGGTCAAGTATTAGCAGCGATAGTTGCAGTAGCTTTTGGAATAAGAATTGATGAAATCCAATTATCCTTCTTAACACCAGAATGGCAAGAAGCATTTTCAATATTAGTTACAATCTTGTGGATAGTAGGAGTAACAAATGCAATTAACTTAATTGATGGATTAGATGGATTATCATCTGGAATATCAGTAATATCTGCAATATCTTTACTAATAATATTTGTATTAAATGGTTCACCAATGATTGCTATAGTATTAATAACTGCATTAGCAGGAGCATTAGTTGGATTCTTACCATTCAATTTTGCACCAGCAAGAACATTTATAGGAGACACAGGCTCAAACTTTTTGGGATTTTCATTATCAATAATATCAATATTAGGAGTTGCAAAAACATACACAGCAGCAGTAATAGTATTACCATTAATTGCATTAGGACTTCCAATATTTGATACAATATGGGCAATAATCAGAAGATTAATAAAAGGAAAATCAATAAAAGCAATATTCAAGGCAGATAAAGGCCATTTACATCATAGAATTGTAGCAAAAGGCTTCAGCCAAAAACAAGCAGTGTTAATACTTTATGGAATTGGAGCAACCTTTGGAATATTTGCAGTAATATTGTTAGATAGCGGAATTTGGAAAGCATTATCATTTTTATTAATGGTAATAGTAGCTTTAGGATTAGGATATAAAAACTTCCAAACAGAAAAAGGGGAAAAACACCAACAATATGAATGTTTGGAATGTAAATATATATATAACCCAAAATTCGGAAATGAAAAAGCAGGAATAAAACCTGGAACAGAATTTGACGATTTACCAGATGACTGGGTATGCCCAGTATGTGGAGAAGGAAAAGAAATGTTCCAGATTCACCAGTAGGGATTAGGGGACGGTCCTAAAATCCCTAAAAGCGGGGATTAAGGGACGGACCTGTAAAAAAAGAAACTAAAAGAGAGGTGACATATAAAATTAATGAAAGATAAAATAATAAAAGTACTAGCACATAATGGAAAAATATCAATTACATGTGCAAACACAACAAACTTAGTAGAAGAAGCAAGAAAAACACATGACTTAAGTCCAGTTGCAACAGCAGCATTTGGAAGGTTATTAACAATAGCTTCAATAATGGGAAATGAAATGAAAAATCAAAAAGACAAACTAACAGTGCAAGTAAAAGGAAATGGACCAATTGGAACAATGTTAGTAACATCAAATAATATTCCACAAGTTAAAGGATATGTGGGAGAACCACATGTAGATTTACCATTAAATGAATTTGGAAAACTAGATGTTGGAGAAGCGGTAGGATATGAAGGATATATAAATGTAATTAAAGATATAGGGCTTAAAGAGCCATATATAGGAGTTTCACCATTAGTATCTGGAGAGATTGCAGAAGATTTTGCAAATTACTTTGTGAATTCAGAACAGAGACAATCAGCAGTCGCTTTAGGAGTATTAGTAGATAAAAATGGAGTAAAATCAGCAGGAGGATATTTGATAACACCAATGCCAGATGCAACAGAAGAAGAAATCAGCAAAGTAGAGCAAGCAATATTTAAAGCAGGAGCAATGTCAAAAATGCTAGATGAAAACTTATCATTAGAAGAGATTGCTAAAAAAGTAACTGGTGATGAAAATATAGAAATATTAGGAGATAATATTACACCAGAATACAAATGTGATTGTTCGAAGGAACACATGAAAGATGCTTTGATTAGTATAGGAAAAAAAGATTTAGAAGAAATTTTAAAAGAAGATGGAAAAGCAGAATTAATGTGTCATTTTTGCAATAAAAAATATACTTTTACAAAAGAAGAATTAGAAGAGATGATATTAGAAATTTAGAAAGGAATGGTTGTAAAATGGAAGAAAAAATTTATATTTTTGGGCATAAAAATCCGGATACAGATTCAATATGTTCAGCATTAGTAAAAGAAAGATTTAACAGAAAATTAGGATATGAAAAATGTGTTGCAAGAAGATTAGGAAACCTAAACAAAGAAACACAATATGTTTTAAATTACTTAGGAATAGAAGCACCTGAATTATTAGAAAAAGTAGAAGAAGGACAAGAAGTAATATTAGTAGACCACAATGAATTCAATCAAAGTGTAGAAGGAATCGAAAAAGCAAAAGTAATAGGAGTTATAGACCATCACAGAATAGCAAACTTTGAAACATCAGAACCTTTATATTACAATGCAAGACCATATGGATGTACATGTACAATATTATATAAAGAATATAAACAAAGAGAATTAGAAATCAGTAAAGAAGAAGCAATTTTAATGGCAAGCGCAATTATATCAGATACATTGTTATTAAAATCACCAACAACAACTAATCATGATGTAAAAGCTTTAGATGAATTAGAAAAAATAGCAGGAATTGATATAAAAGAATATGGACTAGAAATGTTAAAAGCAGGAACAGATTTAGATGATTTCTCAGCAGAAGAATTAATCAATTTAGATGCAAAAAGTTTAGATAAAGAAGGAACTAAATTTGTAATAGCACAAGTAAATACTGTAAGTATAGATGATGTATTAAAAAGACAAGAAGAAATTGAAAATGAGATGAAAAAAGCAATTGAAGAAAAAGGTTTAAGTTTATTTGTATTTGCAATTACAGATATATTAAACAGTAATTCTGAAATAATTGTACTAGGTGAAAAATCAAATGTAATTGAGCCAGCTTTTGGAAAGACTTTAGAAAACAATAGAGCATTTTTAGAAGGTGTAGTTTCAAGAAAAAAACAACTTTTACCTAATATAGATAAAAATATATAAGAATGTAAAAAGGGGGATGTCAGTTTTTTTGATGCCCTTTTTTAATGTCTCATTGGGGACGTTTCCTTTTGAGACATTTTGTCTCATTAAGAAACGTCCCCAATGAGACAAAATTTCAAAACCACTTGCATAATTTAGTTATTAAATTTATAATTAAGAAGTAGAATTAAAGAGAAGGTATAAGTAAGGAAGGATGGGGTAAATGGTAAAACAAGCTACTAAGAAAAAAGAAGGACCTAAAAAAGAGACCTTTTTGCAAGGTGTAATAACATTAATATTCTCACAATTGTTAATAAAAGTATTAGGATTAGTATATTCTCTTTACTTAACAAATAGAGAAGGTTTTGGAGATAAAGGAAATGGAATTGTAGCAGCAGGATACCAAATATATGCAATGCTATTAACAATTTCATCAATAGGAGTACCAAATGCAATTTCAAAATTAGTATCTGAAAGAATTGCGTTGCGGGGACCATAAGGGTGCGCACAGAATTTTCAAAATAGCTTTTGCAACATTTGCAATGATTGGTATAGTAGGAAGTTTGATGCTATTTTTTGGTGCACACATGATAGCAAATTATTGGCTACAAATACCAGAAGCAGAAATGACATTAGTTGCATTATCACCAGCAATTTTCTTTGTTGCCATATCATCAGTTATGAGAGGATATTTTAATGCAAGGCAAGAAATAAAAGCAACAGCAAGGTCTCAAACTTTAGAGCAAATATTTAAAACAGCCTTAACAATTATATTAGTAGAAATTGTAGCAATAATCTCAAATGTTTCAACAGAATGGATGGCAGGAGGAGCAACGCTTGCTACAACACTTGCTACATTTGCGGGTTTTGGATATTTGTATTTATACTATAAAACAAAAAGAAGAGAAATAGCAACAGAAATAAAATCAACAGTTAATTTCAAATATGAAAGAATAAGGACTATAATAAAGAAAATACTATTAGTATCAATCCCAATAGCATTAACAGCAATAATGTCATCACTAAATAAAAATATAGATTCATTTACAGTTGTAAGAAGTTTAAAAGAATTTATGTCAGATGAAATGGCTGTTGCACAATATGGTATTTTAGGAGGAAAAGTTGATACTCTAACGAGTTTACCATTATCAATAAATGTAGCATTTTCAACAGCATTAGTACCAGCAATATCAGCGGCTAAAGCTAAAAAAGATAAAAAAACAATTACACAAAAAACATCTTTTTCACTATTAACATCAATGTTAATAGGATTGCCTTGTACAGTAGGAATGTGTATATTTGCAGGACCAATCCTAAACTTGCTATTTCCGAATGCTAGTGCAGGAGCAACAGTACTACAAATTAGTTCTTTAACAATAATTTTTACAATTTTAGATCAAACAATAAATGGAGCTTTGCAAGGATATGGAAAATTAGCAATACCAGCAATATCTCTGCGGATGCCGGAGTAATAGTAAAACTAATATTGAACCTAATATTAGTACCAATTCCTGAGATTGGAGTAAATGGAGCAGCCTGGGCATCTGTGGCATGTCATGCAGTGGCATTTAGCATAGCAATAACAGCATTAAGAAAAAATATAAAATTGAATTTAACATTTTCACAATTTGTAATTAAACCAATAATAGCAGTTGCAATAATGGGAATTTGCTCATATTTTATTTATACAACATTATCTGGAATAATAATTCAAAATTTGGCTACAATAATAGCAATAATCTCAGCAGTGATTATATATGGAATATCAATCATAGCTTTAAAAGTATTTTCAAAAGAAGAACTATTGATGTTACCATACGGAAACAAATTTTGCAAAATATTGGAAAAACTAAAAATATATTAAAAAAATAAGAAAAAAAGAAGGATTTTCAGTATTTTTGGCGAATTTAATTAAATAGTAGTACATTTATTGCAATCATGTGATAAAAGTACATAAACTTAATTCTTATAGGAGGTATAAAAAATGAACAAAGCTGAATTAATCGCAGCAGTAGCTGCAAAAACAGGTGAAACAAAAAAAGCAGCTGAAGCATCAGTAAACGCTTTTGTTGACGTTGTAACAGATGCACTTAAAAAAGGAGACAAAGTTCAATTAGTTGGATTTGGATCTTTTGAAGTAAGAAAAAGAGCAGCTAGAAAAGGTAGAAACCCACAAACTAAAGAAGAAATCAAAATACCTGCATCTAAAGCTCCAGTATTCAAAGCTGGTAAAGCATTAAAAGATTTAGTAAACAAAAAATAAAAAATTAAAAACCATATAAATATATGAATTCATAGGAAGAGACTAGAAATAGTCTCTTTTTTTTGAGCATGTTTGGCACGTCCCAACAGACTCAAATTTTTTCTTAGACAAAACTTGCCAAAATATTAAAAACTTGTTATAATTTGGAAAGAAAAGAAAGAGGGACTGAAAATATGGCAAAAGTTTATCTAGAAAAAAACGTCTTAGACGCAGCATTTGAAAGACTAGAAATAATATTTAATAGTTTTGATAACATATATTTTAGTGTCAGTGGTGGAAAAGATAGTTCAGTAATGGTTCAATTAGCTAATATGGTAGCAAAAAAATTGAACAAAAAATTTGATGTCTTATATATAGATTTAGAAGCTCAATACAAATATACAATCGAACATGTTGAAGAATTAAAACAATTATCACAAATCAGAGATTTTTATCATATTGCATTACCAATAGCATTAAGAAATGCAATTTCAGTTTTACAACCCAAATGGATATGCTGGGAAGAAGAAAGTAAACATCTTTGGGTAAGAAATATGCCAGAAGATGCAATAAATATAAAAAATTGTCCATTTCCTTGGTTCAAAAAAGGAGAAGAATTTGAGGAATTTATGGTGCAATTTGCAGAATGGTATCAACAAAAATACAATGACAAAGTAGCTTGTGGAGTAGGAATAAGAACAGATGAGAGTTTAAACAGATTTAGAACAATTGTATTCAAAGATAGAAAAGCGACATTCAATAATTATCAATGGACAACTAAATTAAAACACAATGAAAAACATGTAGATGTATATAATTTTTATCCAATATATGATTGGAGAACAGAAGACATCTGGGGAGCAGTTAGTAAACTAAATTTAAAATTTAACTACATATATGAATTAATGTATAAAAATGGTGTTAGTATATATGAGCAAAGACTATGCCAACCATATGGAGATGACCAAAAAAATGGATTAGACCAATTTAAAGCATTAGAATATGAAACATGGGGAAAGGTTTTAAATAGAGTAAACGGAGTAAATTTCGGAAATATTTATTGTAAAACAACAGCATTGGGAAATATAAAATCGTGTAAACCAGAATTTATGTCATGGCAAGAATATACTATATTCTTATTAGAAAGTATTGGAATATATAATAATGATTTAATGAGACATTATTATAAAAAGATAAAGAAATTTATGATATGGCACAAAAATAAGTATGGAATAGAGATTAAAGATATACCAGATACAGCAGATTTAAAATTGGAAAACCAGAAAAAAGCAATATCTTGGAGAAGAATCGCAAGAGCAATAGAAAAAAATGATTTCTATTTAAGAAGATTATCATTTGCACAAACCAAAAATGATGATCAAGAATTATATAGAATGATACATAAATGGGATAATCTATTAAACAAGAATACAAGAACAGATGACAAAACTTTGCAAAAAATAATTCAAGAACAATGTGGTTAAAAATAAAAGAAAGGAAAAAGTAATATGATATTAAAATTAACAAATAAAGATGAAAAATTTTATGAATATATGGGAAAATTTTTTGGTTCTCGATTAGTTCAAAGACAAACAAATGATAGGATTTATGATGATCCAGATAAATTATGGTACATATATAAAGATGGAGAAAAAATAGTAGCATTTATATCAATACAAAAAAATACTATAAAAAATTTATACACAACAAAGCAAGAATATCTAGAAAAATTACTAGAAAGAGTAAAAAAAGAAAATAAAATTACAACTAGTATTGTAACAAACACCTATAAAGATTTATATGAAAGATGTGGATTTATTTTAAACAATAATGATAATTTTAAAAACTTTGTCACAATTTTTACTGAACAAAGAGAAGATAAGAAATTAAGCTAATATAGAACAATAATAGTAATAGAATAATAAAAAACGTAACTTTATTTAAGTACGACAAAGGGAAGGATTGAATGCAAAATGGCAAGAAAAAAGAGTGAAAATAAAGGAGATAATGAATGTAAAATAGAATTTCCGGTATTAAATGTAAAAATGGTAGATATAGATAAGGTAGTGGCAAATGACTACAACCCAAACAAAGTTGCACCACCAGAAATGAGACTTTTAAAACATTCAATTGAAGAAGATGGATACACACAGCCAATAGTAACATATTACGATAAAGACCAAGATATATATATCGTAGTAGATGGATTCCACAGATATAGATGTGCTAAAGAATACTTCCATCTAAAGCAAATTCCAATAGTTACAATTGACAAGGACTTAGAAAATAGAATGGCAAGTACTATAAGACACAATAGAGCAAGAGGAACACATCAAATTATTGATATGTCACATATAGTAATCACTCTAACACAAAATGGATGGACAGAAGAAGAAATTTCAAAACATTTAGGAATGGAACTTGATGAAATTATTAGACTAAAGCAAATTACAGGTTTAAGAGATTCGTTTGCAAACCATGTATTTAGTAAATCTTGGGAAGAATTTGAAATGAAACAGAAAAATAGAAAAAAAGAGGAAAATTAAATCCTCTATTTTTTTATATCTAATTGAATGTGTACATCTCTCAATTGTTCACGTTTAACATTACCTGGAGCACCCATCATCAAATCTTGAGCCTTACTATTCAAAGGAAAAGCAATAACTTCTCTAATACTATCAGAATCAGTTAATAACATAAGCATTCTATCAATACCAGGAGCAACACCTGCATGTGGTGGAGCACCATATTGGAAAGCATTATACAATGCACCAAATTTAGTTTTAACTTCATCTTCTGTGTAACCTGCCATAGTAAATGCCTTTAACATTATATTAATATCATGATTTCTAACAGCTCCAGAAGAAAGCTCAACACCATTACAAACAATATCATATTGATATGCCAAAATATCTAATGGATTTTTAGCATCTAAAGCCTCTAAGCCACCCTGAGGCATAGAAAATGGATTATGGCTAAAAGATAGTTTTCCTTGGTCATCTAATTCAAACATTGGAAAATCAATAATCCAAGCAAAAGCAAATGTATCTTTATCAATTAAATCTAAACGCTTTCCAAGTTCTGTTCTAATTTGTCCAGCAAGATCTGTTGCTCTTTTTTCACTGTCTGCAATAAAGAAAATTGTATCATCTTTCTTTAAATCAGCAAGTTTAAGCAAAGTTTTTTTCAATTCTTCAGGAATAAACTTATCAATAGGTCCTTTAAAACTTAAATCCTCTTGAACTTCTAAATATCCAAGACCACCCATACCAATAGACAAAGCATATTGTAATAATTTTTCATGAAAACCTTTAGATAAATGTTTTTCAACTTTAATAGCTCTTACAGTTCTGCCAATAAATGGTTTAAATGTACACTTATTAAAGAATTCAGATAAATCAATTATATATAAAGGATTTCTTAAATCTGGTTTATCAGTACCATATTTAAGCATTGTTTCTTTATATGGAATTCTAGGGAAAGGATATTCCAAAACTTTTTTATTAGAAAAAGTTTTAAATGTATTATACATTACTGGTTCTATAACACTAAAAACATCTTCTTGAGTTGCGTATGACATTTCCATATCCAATTGATAAAATTCACCAGGAGCTCTGTCAGCTCTTGCATCTTCATCTCTAAAACAAGGAGCAATTTGAAAATATTTATCAATACCAGAAACCATTAACAATTGTTTAAATTGTTGTGGAGCTTGAGGTAATGCATAAAATTTTCCTGGATGCAATCTACTTGGAACAAGATAGTCTCTTGCACCTTCTGGTGAAGAACTTGTTAATATTGGAGTTTGCACTTCCAAAAATCCTTGATTAATCATTTCATTTCTTAAAAATTGAATTACTTTTGCACGTAATAATAAATTATCTTTCAATTTAGAATTTCTTAAATCCAAAAATCTATATTGAAGTCGTAAATCTTCTCTTACATCCTGGTCTGCATTAATTTCAAAAGGTAAATTTTTTGTTCTTTTACCTAAAACTTCAATTTCCTCAATACGAATTTCTACAAGACCAGTTTTTAATTTAGGGTTAATAGTTTCCTCGTCTCTTTTTTTAACTTCTCCATATACAGTAACAGAAGATTCAATTGGAATATGAGATGCAAAATCAACATCTTCTGATTCTCCTGAAGTTACAACTTGTGTTATTCCATACATATCTCTAATATCAAGGAATACAAGACCTCCTAAATCACGAATTGTTTCTACAAATCCTGCAATTCTTACTTTTTTGCCAACATCATCCAAAGAAATTTCATTGCAAGTATGAGTTCTGTACTTGTTTTCAATCATTTAAATCATTCCTTTCATTTAATTTAATTTAAGCTATGAACGTAATTGATGAATAGAATTGCAAGCAATTTTAAACAACAAAAAACGTCCATGCAAATGCAGGGACGAAATAATTTCCGCGGTACCACCCAACTTGAAAACTTACGTTTTCCACTTTATTAAAATTTGCTCCAATGTGTTTCACTTTTCTAGGTTGACCTTAAAGGGCTTGCAGCCGGTGACCCTTATTCTCTAAAAGTAACTTCTAGAAGCTTTGCATTGTACAAACGCAAATGATATTTGATTTTATGCATTCTATTTTACATAGTATTTGCAGATTTGTCAAGTTTTATGAAAAAAATTTAAGAAATAGCAATTGAAAAAGAGAAGAAAATCTAGTATAATTGAAAGCGAGAGGTAAGAAATGTTTAATATTGAAGAAGAACTAAAAAAATTGCCTAATAAACCGGGTGTATATGTCATGAGAGATAAGGATGACAATATCATCTATGTAGGGAAAGCAGTATCTCTAAGAAATAGAGTAAGGCAATATTTTAGAAAAAATGATAGAACAGCAAGAATAGAAAAAATGATTAGTCTAATTGACCATTTTGAATATATCGTAGTAGATAATGAAGCAGAGGCATTAATTTTGGAATGTAACTTAATAAAAAAGAACAGACCAAAATTTAATGTCTTATTAAAAGATGACAAAACATATCCATATATAAAAATAGATTTAAAATCAGATTATCCAGGAGTATTTATAACAAGAAGATTAATAAATGATGGGTCAAAATATTTTGGACCATATGCAAATCCAGGAGCAGCAAGAGAAATGGTAGACTTTATAAAACAAAAATATAAAATAAGACAATGTAGAACATTAAAAGAAAGAACAAGACCATGTCTAAATTACCACATAAATAGATGTTTAGCACCATGTATGGGGTATGTAACAAAAGAAGAATATAGAAAACAAATTGATGAAATAATAGACTTGTTAGATGGAAAAACAGAAAAAGTAATAAAAGAACTAGAAAAAGAAATGAAAAAAGCATCAGAAAAATTAGACTTTGAACAAGCAGCATACTTAAGAGATAGAATACAAGCAATTGAAAGAGTATCAGAAAAACAAAAAGTATCAAATATATCAGAAAATAACATAGATGTAATAGGAATAGCAAAATCAGAATTAGAAATATGTATAGAAATATTTTTTGTACGTGGAAGCAAAATGATAGGCAGAGAACACTATTTCTATAATGACTTAAAAGATATGGAAGATAGCGAAATCCTATCAGGCTTTATAAAACAATACTATTTAGACAATCCAAACATACCAAATAAAATAATGATAAGAGAAGAACTAGAAGAAAAAGAAACCCTAGAACAGTGGTTATCCACAATGTTAGGAAGAAAAGTGGAAATAAAAAGTCCTAAAAAAGGCGAAAAATTAAGATTTGTAGAAATGGCAGAAAATAATGCAAAAGTAACATTAGAGAACAAAGAAAAAGACAAAAGTGAAATCCTAATGGAGCTAAAAGAAGTTCTAAAAATGGATAAATTACCAAGAAAAATAGAAACATATGATATATCAAACATATCAGGCGAATACATGGTAGCAGCAATGTGTGTATTGCAAGATGGAGTTATAAAAAAGAATTTATCAAGAAGATTTAGAATAAAAACAGTATTTGGACAAGATGACCCAAGATGTATGGAAGAAGTAATCACTAGAAGATTAAGACATTCAATAGAAAATCCAAATGGAGGATTTGGAAAATTACCAGATGTAATCTTTGCAGATGGTGGAATAACACAAATAAGAGCAACTAAAAAAGCAATTGAAAAAGTAGCAAATGAATATGAAGGAAAAGAAAAAAATGATATATTAAACATCAAAGTATTTGGAATGGTAAAAAACGATAAGCATCAAACAAGAGCATTGATGGACGAAAATAGAAAAGAATTAAAAATATCTGAAAACTTAATGCATCTAATCACAAGATTCCAAGATACAGTACATGATACTGCAATAACATATCATAGAAAACTAAGAGATAAAGACATAACAAAATCAGAATTAGATGAAATAGACGGAATTGGAAAGGTAAAAAAACAAGCACTATTAAAGCACTTTGGAAGTGTTGAAAAAATCAAAAAAGCAAGTATTGAAGAATTAATGCAAGTAAAAGGCATAACCAAAGAACTAGCTGAAAAACTTGTGGTTAGTTTGGGGACAGGTTCGGACTGACCATTTTTGGATAGTTTGGGGACGCAACTTTCGTTTGGTAGTTAAAAGCGTTATTAATTAAAAGTGGAGAGGTATTACCGCTCCACTTTTATCCATCTCCGATGTTTTGCAATATCGGAAAGTATTGGGTAAGCACCAGGAAAATGATGCTTCCTAAATTGCTTAACTTCATAGATATAAAATATGAAATATCCAAGAATTAAGCTAAACAAAACTACAAGTGCTTTCTTCATGCAATCCCTCCTTTGGGAATTGAAAGCTAAGGAATATTCCTTGTTTATAGTTTCTAGTTAAGTATAACACAATCAAGAATTTACGGCAATATTTAGAAATTGAAAAATATAAAAAACTTGAAAAAATTAGAAAAAGAGAGTATAATAATATTATGTCATCCATGAGGATGGAAAATCTTTAAAGAAGGGAGTATACAATATGAAAAGGGTGACAACAGCATTAAAGATTTTATTTAGGGGAATAGCTCTTGCTCTAGGAATGATAATCTTAGGAGCAACAATCTTTCGGTTTAATGAGATGGTAATAATCTTCCGAGATTTTTACTTGAAATTTTCGAGAGAGCAGGCTATTTGGTTACTCATAATAGGAGTAACAATTGGAATCTATATTCACAGTTATTATGTGAGATATAGAAAAATAAGAGCAGCTAAAAAAAGGCAAAAGCAAGCTGAACAACAAGCAGTAAAACAAACAAAAAAACAAGTTCAGGAACAAGCAAAAGAACAGGCTGCTAAAAATGAGGAAAAGAAATAGCCTCATTGAGATGTGTACAAGGAAAAGTACACATCTTTTTTTAAATTTGGAATAATTCAGAATTTTTAGCATATACATATAATAAATAAAAATATAAGGGGGAAATTATTTATGGAATACGCAAAAGACGAAATCTTTCAAATAAGATACAATACTAAACTAAACAGATTACAGATAGGGAGTGAAAGTTGGACAAGCAAAATACATAAAAAAATTAAAAGGCATAAGTTACTAAGCACAATAATAATAGCACTAATAACATTTTCAACAGTTAATATTATAATGATTTACAATTTCATAGAAATTTTACAAAATATATAAATCTCATAAACCCACTTGGAAAAATCAATAAAATATGGTAAAATAATACTATTCTAAGTATAGGAGGATAGTAGTTATTAAACTACCAAAAAAGATATGAAAATAGCAAACGAATGGAAAGAATACAAAATACTAGACATGGCAGAAGGACAAAAACTAGAAAAATGGGGAAACGTAATATTATCAAGACCAGATCCACAAATAATATGGAAACAAAAAACATTTCCAAACAAATGGAAAGAAATAAATGCAACATACCATAGAAGCAAGACAGGGGGAGGAAGCTGGGAATTTAAAAAGAAAATACCAAACCAATGGCAAATACACTATAAAAATCTAACATTTAATATAAAGCCAATGGGATTTAAACATACAGGATTATTCCCAGAGCAAGCAGTAAATTGGGACTGGATGATAAATAAAATAAAAAATGAAAAGAAAAATAACAGAGAAATAAAAGTTTTAAACCTATTTGCATATACTGGAGGAGCAACAGTTGCATGTTTATCTGCTGGAGCTTCAGTTTGTCATGTTGATAGTTCTAAAGGAATGACAACTTGGGCAAAAGAAAATGTTATATCATCAGGCTTAGAAAAAAGACCAGTTAGATATATAATAGATGATGTTGTAAAATTTGTGAATAGAGAAATAAGAAGAGAAAACAAATATGATGCAATAATAATGGACCCACCATCATATGGAAGAGGTGCAAAAGGTGAAGTTTGGCAATTTGAAAATAATATATATGATTTAGTAGAGTTATGTACAGAGATTTTATCAGATAAACCAATATTTTTCTTAATAAATTCATATACAACAGGTATATCAAGTACAGTCTTAAAAAACATTTTAGAATTAACAGTAGAAAGGAAACACAAGGGAAAAATAGAAGCGGGTGAAATTGGATTACCAATGGAAAATTCAAAACTGGTACTTCCTTGTGGTATTTATGGTAGATGGGAAAATTAAAAATAATTTTTGAAGATAATCATATTATAGTAGTTGAAAAAAAGCCAAACATTCCATCACAATCTGATAAAACTGGGGATATGGACATGTTAACTTTAGTTAAGCAATATATAAAAGAAAAATATCAGAAACCAGGAAATGTATATTTAGGATTAGTACATAGATTAGATAGACCAGTTGGTGGAATAATGATATTTGCAAAAACTTCAAAAGCTGCATCAAGATTAAGTAATCAAGTAAGAGAAAAAGTTTTTAAGAAAAAATATCTAGCAGTAGTAGATGGAAGATTTAAAGAAAAGGAAGGCTCATTAGAGGATTATTTATATAAAGATGAAAGAAATAATATTAGCAAAGTTGTAAATAAAGATAAGAAAAATGCAAAACTTGCAAAATTAGATTACAAGGAATTAGCTTATAATGAAGTAAAGAACTTAAGTCTTTTAGAAATAAATTTACATACAGGAAGGCATCATCAAATAAGAGTGCAACTTGCAAATGCAGGACATAGCATTTTTGGTGACCAAAAGTACGGAAAACGTGGACAAGGAAAACAAATTGCTTTATGGGCATATGAGCTTACAATAGAACATCCAACGACAAAAGAGATGCTAACTTTTAAAGATTTGCCAGAACCAATTGGAACTTGGTGTATTTTGAAAGATATATAGAATGTCAAAAAAATGTCAAAAAAAAATAAATAAAAAATACAAAAAAATCTTGACTTAATTATTATATTTGTATACAATAAGAACATAATAATTAGGTCTATTTTTGTAAATAGAGAAAAGAACATTGAAAAGTTCATATTTTTGTCTAAAGTAATTAGTAATGTATACTATTTACAGAAATGGGAATAATTATATATAAATAATAAATGCAGATTTTTCTTATACAATAATATTCATTTTATTAAAGATAATAAAGTTAATAAAAATTTGAAAATATATTAAACAACAAAAGAAGGAGGAATTTAAGGTGAACATGAAAGGAGAAAAAGACAAAAATATGAGAAATAAAGGTATAACATTAATTGCTCTTGTTATAACTATAATTGTTTTGCTAATACTTGCTGGAATATCAATATCAATGCTTACAGGGCAAAATGGAATATTAAATAGGGCACAGGAGGCAAAGAATAAAACAGAACAAGCTCAAAAAGAAGAAAAAGAAAACTTAGGAGATA
>CAMLUO010000011.1 GCA_946487895.1 uncultured Clostridium sp. | reverse complement strand
GGCAAGATGCAACAGGAGATGGATGGCAAGTAATACAAAGTTTATATGCAATAGGTTCAGGAGGACTATTTGGTGCAGGGCTAGGAGAAAGTAAGCAGAAATTTTTATACATACCAGAACCACATAATGATTTCATTTTCTCAATTTTAGGTGAAGAATTAGGTTTTATTGGTTGTGCAGTTGTGCTAATACTATTTGCAATATTTATTTGGAGAGGTGTATTAATTGCAATGCGTGCACCAGATATGTTTGGAAGTTTAGTTGCAATAGGAATAACAGCATTAGTTGCAATTCAAGTAATAATAAATGTAGCAGTTGTAACATCATCAATGCCAGCAACAGGAATGCCACTACCATTCTTTAGCTACCGGTGGAACAGCATTATTCATATTACTATGTGAGATGGGAATTTTACTGAATATTTCAAGAGCGGGAGTTAAGGGACGGAGCTTAAAATCCCTAAAAACAGGGAACAGAGCTCCGTCCCCAAAATCCCGGAAGGAGGAAAAATGAGGGCAATTATTGCAGCAGCAGGAACAGCAGGACATATTAATCCAGGAATTGCAATAGCAAATGAGATAAAAAGACAAGAAAAAGATTCAAAAATAATTTTTATAGGAACAACTAGAGGTTTAGAAAATGACCTAGTTCCAAGAGCAGGCTATGAATTAAGAACAATTGAAGCATATGGATTAAGTAAAAAATTATCAATAGACAATTTAAAAAAGATGTATAAAACCTTAAAAGGATTTGGAGAAGCAAAAAAAATAATAAAAGAATTTCAACCTGATGTAGTTATAGGAACAGGTGGATATATTTGTGGAGCAACAATATCAGAAGCTCACAAACTAGGAATACCAACATTATTACATGAAAGTAATGCATTTCCAGGTAAAGCAATTAAAATTTTAGCAAGAAAAACCGATACTATTTTAGTTTCTTTTAAAGATGCAATTCCTAGAATAAAAAATGCCAAAAATGTAGTTTTTACTGGAACACCAGTAAAAATTAAAAAGATAAATTATACAAATGAAATAAAAAAGAACAAAATTAAAGAATTAGGATTAAAAGAAGATAAGCCAATAGTTTTAATTTTTGGCGGAAGTCAAGGAGCACAAAAAATTAATGAAGCAATTATAGAAATAATAGAAAATAATTTGAATAAAAACTATCAAGTTATATGGGCAACAGGGCCAAAACAATATGATATTATAAAAGAAGAATTAGACAATAAGCATAAAAACATAAACAGAATTGAAAATATGAAGATAGTTCCATACATATATAACATGGAAGAAATAATGAATTTAGTAGATTTAATAGTTGCAAGAAGTGGGGCAATGACTGTAACAGAAATCTCTAATTTGGGAAAACCATCAATTTTAGTTCCATTGCCAAATGTTAGCCATGACCATCAATTATATAATGCAAAAGCACTAGAAAATAGAGGAGCAGCAAAAATTTTGCTAAATGATGAACTTACTGGCAAGATATTAAATGAACAAATTGAAAAAATAGTATTAGATGAAAAAGAAATGTTACATATGGGAGAAAAGGCATTGAGTATGGCAACATCAAATGTTGAAGAAAAAATTTATAATGAGATTAAAAAAATTTGTAATAGAAAAAGGAAGTAAAAGGATATGTTTAAAAACATACAATTTAAAATAATATTAATTTTCTTTATAATAGGAATACTAATCATAAGTGGACTAGGAATTTCTTTCATAAATTCACTTCAAATGTTAAGTGTCAAAGTAGAAGAAGGACAAGTTACAGCTGAGCAAGTAGAAGAAATCCTAGGTTTAATACAACAAAGAACATTTATCACATTAACAGTTGCAGGGGTTGTTTTTGCAGTTATAGGCATAATTTCAGCAGTATTTTTATCAAGATTTGTTATTTATCCAATCAACAAACTTATAAAAAGTGCAGAAAAAATAACAGAAGAAGATGTGGACAAGCTAGATGATAATTCAGATAAAAATGGAGATAAAAAAACTAGCAAGAAATCAAAGAAAAAATCTCTAAGGAGAAAAGGAAATGATTTGGGAGACTTAGAGAATATTTTTGGAGTCATGACAACAGAATTAAAAGAAAAGCTAAGTGAAGTTTCAACTCAAAAAAATCAAATAGAAACAATCTTACTTCACATGACAGATGGAATTATAGCATTTAATATGAAGGGTGAAATAATATTAATAAATCCAGCAGCAAAGAAATTTTTGAGTATTAGACCAGAAGACAACACCTTTGATGACATATTTAAAAAATTCAACTTAGATATCAATATGGAAAAAATAATTTACTTAGAAAATTGGACATCAACAGAGCAAAGAATACAAGTAGAAGACAATTATATGAATGTATTTTTTGCACCATTTAAAAATGAATCAGACAGACCAGATGGTGTAATAGCAGTAATTCAGGATATAACAGAACATGTTAAATTAGACAATATGCAAAAAGAATTCGTTGCAGATGTATCACATGAATTAAAAACGCCAATTACTTCTATCATGGGATATGCAGACACATTGCTAGAAGGAGAATATGACAAGGAAACTCAAACTAAATTCCTAAATGTTATTGCAACAGAAGCAAGAAGAATGGCAAAATTAGTTACAGATTTATTAACACTTTCAAGATATGATAGTAATAAAAAGAAAACTCAGAAGGAATCTTTTGATTTAGGAGAGTTAGTAAAAAAATGTCAAGATAAATTAGCAATAGAAATTAAGAAGAAAAATCATAAAGTAAATTGTTTTGTTACAGCAGATGTACCACCAGTATATGCAGATAAAGATGATATTGAAAGAGTGGTATTAAATATATTATCAAACAGTATAAAATACACAAAAGATGGCGGAGAAATCAAAATATATGTTGGATTTGTATATAATGATGCATATATAAAAATATTTGATAATGGAATTGGAATTCCAGAAGAAGATTTGTCAAGAATATTTGAAAGATTCTACAGAGTAGATAAGGCTCGTACAAGAGAAATGGGAGGTACTGGTTTAGGTCTTTCAATTGCAAAAGAGATTTTGGATAAAAATGGTGGAAGCATAGATATAAAAAGTGTTGTAGGACAAGGTACAGAAGTAGTTGTACGTATTCCTACAAAGCAATAAACAGGGATTCAGGGACGGTCCTAAAAATCCCCCTTTTTAGGGATTTTTAGGACCGTCCCCTAATCCCTGCAAAAAAATTTAAAAATTCATTGATAACTTGAGTAAAATAATGTATAATAAAGAAGTGAAAATCTGAAAAAGGAACGTGATAAAAGCATGAGTGAAAAAACAAAAGAAATATTAGAGTGGGTATATTGTATAATTATAGCATTAGTATTAGCAATGCTATTTAGATATTTTATAGGAACACCAACAATAGTAAAACAAAAATCAATGTATCCAACATTAATACAAGATGAAAGATTATGGCTTAATAGATGGGGAAGGACAACAAAGACTTTACCAGAAAGAGGAGATATAATAACATTTGAAGAACCTGCAAAAATAGAATACACAGAATCTGAAATCGATGAAAGCAATCCAGTAGCACAATATAATAACCGAACAGGATTTGATTGGTTTATACACAATTTCTTAGAAATAGGAAAGAGAAGTTATATAAAAAGAGTAATTGCCTTACCTGGTGAACATGTAGAAATCAAAGATGGAAATGTATACATTGATGGAGAAGAATTAGACGAACCATACTTACAAGATGGAATTGTAACAGATTTGTACGTAAATACAAATGGTGTAGGGTTTGATGATTTCGTTGTTCCGGAAAATTGTGTATTTGCAATGGGAGATAATAGAAATCATAGTACAGATTGTAGAGCTTTTGGATGTATACCATTAGAGAAAATTGAAAGTACAGTAGCAATTAGAATTTGGCCATTGAATAAATGGGGTCATGTAGATTAAAGGATTTGATTAAATGTTTGAAACAATTTTAGGAAATGAGAAAAATAAACAAATATTACAAAAATCAATACAAAACAATACAATATCACATAGCTATATGTTTGTAGGAATACAAGGAATAGGGAAAAAAATAATTGCAAAAGAATTTGCAAAAAACATATTATGCTTAAATAGAAACAATAATAATGATTGTACATGTAAATCATGCATTGAATTTGAAACAAATAATAATCCAGACTTCTCAATAATAGGACCAGATGGGAATAGCATCAAAATAGAGCAAATACGTGAGCTACAAAAAAAGATACAAGAAAAACCTATAATATCAAATTGCAAAGTATATATAATAGACGATGCAGACATGATGACTCAAGAAGCACAAAATTGTTTATTAAAAACATTAGAAGAACCGCCAGAATATGCAACGATAATATTAATAGGCTCAAATGAAAACCTATTTTTACCAACAATAAAATCACGTTGTATGATTCTACATTTTGAACCAATATCAAATGAAAATATAAAAAAATATTTGCAAACTGAATTAGCAATTTCAAATATAGATGATGAAATGCTAGACATATTTCAAGGCAGTATAGGAAAGGCAATAGAGCTAAAAGACAAGAAAGAAGAATATGAAAAAATAATAGCATTTGTAGAAAATTTGGATAAAAAAGATATAATTGATTTATACAAATTAGCAGAACCAATATATAAATCAAAAGAAGAAATATTTGAGATATTAGATTATATAAATATTTTACTATTAAAAAAAGCAAGACAAAATTATTTATACACTGATTGTATACAAATTGTAGAAGATACTAAAAAAAGATTGAAACAAAATGGAAATTATGATATGTGTATAGATAATCTAGTATTTAATCTAAAAGAAAGGATGTAAAATAACTTGAAAAATATAATAGGAGTAAGATTTAAAAAACTAGGAAAAATATATTTCTTCAATCCAAAAAACTTAAAAGTAAGAAGAGGAGACAAAGTAATAGTAGAAACAGCTCAAGGTGATGAATATGGAGAAGTTGTTATACCAAATAGATATATAGAAGATGAAAAAATATTAGCACCACTAAAAAAAGTAATACGTATAGCAAATTACAAAGACCATAAACAATACCAAGAATGTAGAAAGAAAGAAAAAGAAGCATTTGAAACATGTTTAAAGAAAATAAAAGAACACAAATTAGACATGACATTAACAGATGTAGAATACAAATTTGACAATAGCAAAATACTATTTTACTTTACAGCAGATGGAAGAATAGACTTTAGAGACTTAGTAAAAGACTTAGCAGCAATATACAAAACAAGAATAGAACTAAGGCAAATAGGAGTAAGAGACGAAGTAAAAAGAATAGGTGGGAATGGAGTTTGCGGTAGAGAACTATGTTGTTGCACATTCTTAAGCGACTTTGAAACAGTATCAATAAAAATGGCAAAAGAACAAAATCTATCATTAAATCCATCAAAAATATCAGGAAATTGCGGAAGACTAATGTGTTGCTTAAAATATGAAAATGACGTATATGAAGAAAAAGCAAAAAGATTACCAAAAGTTGGAGCAATAGTAAAAACAGAAGATGGAATTGGAGAAGTAGACTCAGTAGAAACACTAAAAGAACAACTAAGAGTAAAATTCAAAGATGGCGAAGTAAACACATATAAAAAATATAATGCAAAAGATATATTAGTAATAAAAGACGTAGAAGAAGAAACAGATGAGACAGATGAAATAATTGATCCAGAACTAGATAGGGATTAGGGGACGTTCTTTTAATCCCTGTTGCAGGGACTAAGGGACACTCTTAGTCTTTTTTTAGTATATTACGTATTCTATTCTTTCCTATTTTTAAGTACTCAGATATTTCTTTATTATTAAGATTTGTATTCATTTTTATTTCATTTACTAATTTTATTAAGAAACAGTTATTATGTCTTATTAAATCAATTGTTAGATGATTATTTGCACAAAACTCGGTAATAATCTTATCTATGTCAATTGAAGAATTTTTTTGCTCGACAATGTCTAAAATATCATCAATTTTTACAAGTTTTAAATTTTTATGAATAGTATTAAATTCATTTATATAATTGGTATTATCAAATATAAGTTTTATAACTTCTGATTCGATTTTGAAATCTTTATACATATTATAAGATGAAAATTGATATTCTTCCATATTTTGAACAATATTAGCTTTTACCGGATTATTGTGAATATAAACTAGACAATTAAAAAGATGTTGTTGACTTTCGATGATTTGAATGTGATATCTATTCCTAAATACATAACCTACTCTATTTTCGCATTTGTTGTACCATAATGCATAAGAAGTGTTAGTTTGACTCATTAATTTTGAGAGGTGATTAATATCTTTACAATAAATTAATAAATGTATATGATTATCCATAATGCAATAAGCCAATATGAATATATCATCGAAATTTTTTAAGTTTTCGAATAATAATTTTTTATAATATTTTTTGTTTTTTTCAGTATTAAATATATTTCTTTTTTCAATTCCTTGAATCATTACATGAAGATATGATGAGTTTACTTCTTTTCTTGCAATACGAGGCATATTTCCTCCTTTCGTTATTTAATTGGTATATGATAATAATTTGATATGAAATTTTGAATACAATATTTAATAAACTAATAAATAAAAATTAAAGAAAATAAAATATAAACTAAAAAATCATATAAATGGGAGTCTTTTAAACCCTTTAACAGGGATTAAAAGAGCGTCCCATAATTCTTATTCTTCTTCTGGTGCTTCAACTGGACAAACTCCAGCACATGTACCACATGATATACAAGCTGATTGGTCTATTACAAATTTATCGTCACCTTGTGAAATACATCCTACTGGACATTCAGCTGCACAAGCTCCACAAGATATACATTTATCTGTTATTTTATATGCCATATTTATCACCTCCATAATTTACTTTCACAAATTCTATAATAATATTATATATTGTAATATTACATTCTTTTTTAAAGAGTGTCCCTTAATCCCTTTAGCAGGGATTAAAAGAACGTCCCCTAATCCCTGTTTGTGATTTCTTCTAAGTCTAACAATTCTTGCCATCTTTCATCTACAAGTTTTTGGAATTCCTCTATCATCCACTCATTTCCTGGTTTAAACATATGTCTAAATCTTTTTTGTGGTTTCAAGAATTCTTCTACTGGTAACTTTTTAGCTGGTTTATATGTTATTTTATATTTTCCATCTACAACTTCATATAGTGGCCAATAACATGTTTCTACTGCTAGCTTATTTATTTGCATTAACATATCTGTTGGATAACCCCAACCTCTAGGACATGGTGCTAAAACATTTAAAAATGCAGGTCCTTCAGTATAAATTGCTTTTTCAGCTTTTTCATACAAATCTTTGAAATTCATATATCCAACTGTTTGTGCAACATATGGAATATGATGTCCTACCATAATTTTTGCTAAGTCTTTTCTTGGTTGAGCTTTTCCTGGTATAACTTTTCCAGCAGGTGATGTTGTTGTATCAGCAAATTTTGGTGTTGCTGATGAACGTTGAATACCTGTATTCATATATGCACCATTATCGTAACATACATATGTTATATCATGTCTACGTTCCATTGCACCTGATAAACTTTGTAAACCTATATCATAAGTTCCACCATCTCCACCAAATGCGATGAATTTTGTTTCACCATCTTGTGGTAATTTTCCTTGTTTTTTCATAGAATGATAAGCAGCTTCAACACCTGATATTGTTGCACCAGCACATTCAAATGCAGTGTGAATAAATGAATCTGTCCAAGCAGTATATGGATAGATAAATGTTGAAACTTCCATACATCCAGTAGCTCCTGCAACAACTGCATGGTCTTCTGGTTTCAAGGCTCTCATAATCATTCTGGCTGCTGGTGGAGCTCCACATCCAGCACACATTCTATGACCACTTGTAAATCTTGAAGGTTTATTTGCTACAACTTCTTTTAAATTATATGCCATATTATTTTGCCTCCCTTCTTAATCCAAAGTAACGATATGGATTATCTATATTTCCAGTTTTTGCGATTTCTAATAAATCTTTATAAACTCCTTCAATTTCGTCTGCTTTAGTATCTCTACCACCAATACCATAAACATAGTTTACTGCAGGTACGCGGAAGTTATTTACATACATAGCAGATGTTACATCTTCATATAAAGCGCCACCTGCGGCATTTAATGAAGAAGCTTTATCTAAAATTGCCATTGCTTTTAAATGAGATAATGCTTTAGCAATTTCATTTACTGGGAATGGTCTAAATACTCTTAATTTTAATAGACCAGCTTTAATTCCTTGTTCTCTTAAATTATCAACAACAAATTTTGTTGTTCCAGCAGTTGAGTTCATACAAACAATAGCGACTTCTGCGTCATCTAATTTGTATTCTTCGAAAAATCCATATTTTCTACCGGTCATTTTTTCGAAATCTTCAGCAACTTCTAATATAACTTTTTTAGCATTTTCCATTGCTTCTGCTTGTTGTGCTTTATGTTCAAATAGATAACTTTGAACATCTAATGGACCAACTGCTATTGGTTCTTCTCTATTTAATAAGTAATGTTCAGGATGATATTCCCCAACAAATTCTTTTACTTTGTCATCTTCTACTAATTCAATATTTTCAATAGAATGTGATGTTATAAATCCATCTTGGCAAACCATTAAAGGAAGTCTAACATCTTTATGTTCTGCAATTCTATGAGCCATTAAAGTATTGTCATATGCTTCTTGGTTATTTTCTGAAAATAGCATAATCCAACCGGCTATCACGAACACCCATTGCATCTGAATGGTCATTGTGGATATTTAAAGGTCCTGATACAGCTCTATTTACTAATGATAAAACAATAGGAAGTCTTAAACTAGAAGCTATATAAATCATTTCCCACATTAATGATAAACCATTTGCAGATGTAGCTGTCATTGCTCTTGCTCCAGCAGCTTCTGCACCGATACATGCACTCATTGCACTATGTTCACTTTCAACTGCAACGAAATCTGAATCTACACTACCATTTGCAACAAATGTTGAAAAGTATTGTGGTATTTCAGTTGAAGGAGTGATAGGGTATGCAGCAACAACATCAGGATTAATTTGTCTCATAGCTGTTGCAGCAGCTTCGTTTCCACTTAATCTTTCTCTTATTCCCATACTATTCGTCCTCCTTTCTCATTTCAATTGCACCAAATGGACATGTTTTAGCACATACTCCACAACCTTTGCAATAATCGTAATTAAAATCTTCTCTTTGTAAAGTTTCTTTATTAACTGGAATTGCATCATCTGGACAAACAGGGAAGCATAATCCACATTGTTTACATTTTTCACTTAAGAAAATAGGTTTAACACTTCTCCAATCTCCAGTTTTAAATTCTCTAGCATTTCCAGCAGTATAAATATCACCACCAGGAGTCATTTTCTCCATTGGGGTATTTGCATTTATTTCTGTCATATCTTTTTAACCTCCTTTAATGCCATTTCTAAAGCCTTCATATTTCCATCAATAACTTCAGGCTTTTTAGCAAATTTATGTTTAAAAGAACCTTCCATATCTGCAAGAAGTTCTTCATCTGTCATAATTTTAGCAACTTTGATAATAGCTGCAAGCATTGGAGTATTAGGGAAATATTTTCCTAAAGCCTCTTCAGAGATTTTTCTTGCATCTATTGTATAGATATCTCCTTTATATCCTTTCAAAGCTTTTCTTAAATAATCTTCTGATTTTGTAGTATTAATAACAATTGCTCCTGTTTCTTTAAGACCAGCAGTTACATCAACTGATTCTAAAAGAGTATCATCTACAACTACAACATAATCAGGTTCATAAATATTACTATGAATTCTAATTGGTGTATCACTAATTCTGTTGTATGCTGTTAATGGAGCACCCATTCTTTCAGGTCCATATTCAGGGAAACCTTGAATATATTTACCAGTGTTAAATGCGGCATCTGCTAAAAGTAATGATGCTGTTTTTGCACCTTGTCCACCTCTACCATGCCATCTAATTTCTATCATGTTGTCCATTTTTTTCATTCCTTTCTAAGGCATAAATTTAGTTTTTTTAACTCGCCTTTTTTTATTGATTTTTTAAATAGAAAATTACTTCTATTTCATGCGTCTAGTATATGCCTAAATTCGTTTATTGTCAAGAGAAATTTGTTGTACGAACGAGTCGAAAAATTGTATTATTTATACAGAAGAAGTTTTTTAAGATAGGTAAAAAAATTTAGAAAATATTTATTAGATTAAAAAATGTGAAACAGACCCTAAGGCATTGCCATAGGGTCTGTTGTGTGAGATAAAAATTATTATTTTAACATTAAACTATTTCTCATCTACTTCCTTGGTGGAAGCAGGAACAGTTTCTTCAGCTTCAGGAGTTGCTTTTTCTTCTGCCTCTTCAGAAGAAGATTCTTCAGCTTCAACATCAACTACATCTTCTTCTTTAGCTTTCAGCACATGTTTAGTAACCAAGAAGGTTGTAGCTCCAGCAAAAGCTGTCGGCATAAGTTTTTCCATGATAGAAAGTACCTGAGAGATGAAAGCTTCAAGCTTTTCATTTCTTTCGCTCTCACCATCTTCGGAAACAGCTTTATCTCCGAAAATTTTCTTTCCATAGATAAGAGCACCGATGCCGACAATTGCTCCAAGAAGTGCAAACTTCTTGAATTTCTGAGCATCTTCTTCATTGTTCAGATCAATGTGAAGCTTGTCAGCGACAAAGAGTTTCGCCATCTCAAGATACACTGATGCTCTGGTAGATAAATTTCCACCAAGTTTGCTTGCTTTATCTTTTACAACTTCGAACCATTTGGGTTTCTGAGTCATCACATATACAATGATGACAGAAGTTGCAATAGGAAGCAAAGCCTCTGTTTTTGGCTGAATCCATCCAAATTTTTTAGATACGCCGTCCAGCTTGTCCATACCTTCTTCGATTTCTTCAACTGATACGTCTGTTTCATCATCTTTTTTGTAGATAGCTGAAACAGCTTTTATAGTTGCATATGCCCCAGCGGATAATCCGCCAAGGACCATCAGCTCACTGAGAGCCTTTTTGTCTTTAAGAAGGTCAAGGCTGAAGCCAAGCTTTTTTTCACACTCGCCATCAATATTTTCGACAGTGAGATTGGAATCCTTAGAGTTCAGAATCCGATAAGCAGCATAAATGCTTATTACCGGCACAGCCCACTTCAATGTGGGTTTGTATTTATTTGCCCACTCTTTTAAGATTTCAACGTTCTCCTCAGGAGCATGTTTGTAGAGCTGATCCCAGATGCTTGTTCTTGTTACCTGTGTTGTCTGTGTTGTTTTTTCCATAGTTGAATCCTCCTTACTTTGACTATTAGTTTCTTTTTCTTCAGACTGTTTTTCAAGTTCCTGTTGACGCATAGCTTCTTTTTGGGCTGCTCTGTCTAACTGAACATATCTATCAAAGTATCTTGAAGCAAATTCAATTTCAAACTCTAAATTGAGTACGTGTTCATCATCACCATCTTCACGTTTATCACCACACTCTGGTAAACAGCATGAATCGCAATATGTACATTCATCAGAACAAATAATCTCATCAGTATAAATAGAAGTAGAAAACTTGATAATAGGTTCTTCCATATCACAATTAATTTCATCTAAATATATTGCATCGTAAATATAATTATTGATTTTGTTGCAAAGATTTGATGACTTAATATGAATGATGCAATCATCTTCTACCCATAAGCGAAGCTTAACGCTATCTGCATCCTCGCAAATAAAAATATAAGGATTTTGCTTATCATATGATTGTAACGTTTTACCTTCCCAATCATGCCAAGAATCACAAATTGGGCAATGGATTCTTTTCGGGGTTAACCGAAAAATTCTCTTGTCTTTCATTTTGACATACCGTCCTTTCTGCAAATTTTAATAGTTTTTATCTCCTTTCATAATAGTGTACTCGTGCATATACACTTGAGCTATCAAAGTCAATATGCTTTTGATATATAATACACAAAATACCTAGTTCAAATTATACCATGTATTTACATAAAAAGCAATAGTTTACAATAATTAAAATTCAATAAAAAAGGTAGATAAAAACTTGATACATTTTTATCTACCTTCCCAAGATTAGTACAATTATTTCTTTTTCTTCTTCCTTGAAGTTCTGTAAATTAATCCATTACCTAAGTTGACTGTTGTCCTTCTTCTCGAATTAATAGTAGCTTTACCTACTTTCTGACTTATGGAAAATCCGCTTTTACTAATATTTAAAAAAGTCCCATCTCCAATTCTAATCCGTTTGTAAAAACTAAATCCCATATAGATGTCTCCTTTCAAAATAAATGTACCCAACTAAAATAATATTAATAGTTTAAGATTTCAGAAGCAATCAATTCAATAATATCAAAATATGAACCAATTGCTGTGCAACCTGCAGAATAGCTATGACCGCCACCTTTTAAAAACTTTTCTTCTGACACTAATTTAGAGCAAATTTTATTTAAATCAAGATTAGAGTCGAAGGTACGCAATGAGCCTTTAAATTCTCCTTTTTCATTTTCTATCAATAAAATAAGAGAAGTATATTTTACTGATTTTTGGAGCTCTGCGATAATAGCCTTATGATTTACTGTATTCAAATTTTTTTCTGAATCCAATAAATCAGATTGCAATAAATAAGTACAAAAGATAATATTATCCGAACTTGTTTTAAACCATCCTCTATCTTTGGCAATCTGGACTAATTCAAGAGTTCTGCCACTTTGAGAATTTAACTTAGATAAAATGTAGTTTGTATCTACGCCTAAATTCTCGAGAGATCTAAGAGTGGCCTTAGCAAAATCTGTTACATTCAAAGACAAATTAGCCGTATCTGAAATTAATCCAGTAGCAATGCAATCAAGGAAATGTTTCTCTTTGCAATCAAAAGTGTCATAAATAATGCAAGTACATGAAGGAGCAGACTTTTCAATAATGCAGTAATTAGCATTTATGGAAGTTTCTTCATGATGATCAAAACAAATAATTTGTTTTGCAGATTTCAAAAGATTGATTCCTTCTAATAAATGCATATTAGCACAATCAACAACTATTAATACATCATATTCTTCTTTCGTAGGTTCTTTTTTCAGATGCTCAATTCCCGGAATAAAAGAAAAATCATTAAGAAATTTGGGAATGATGACATCAATGTCTTTTGATGACTTTCCGATATCAATTAGATACCAGAACATTGCCAGTGAACTAGAGATTGCATCTCCGTCTGGCCGTCTATGCGTTATAATTGCATAGCTTTTACCATCTGCAATAATTTTGGATAAGTTTTCAGTTGAAATAGTATCCATTTTAATACCTCCTTTTATTTTTATATGTAGTAGTATAACATAAAAAGGCCCAAAATTCAACCTAAATAAAACATTAAATTTGACATAATTCTGAAAAACATATATAATGTGTGATGTAACAAATTCACAATCGCACTGCTTTAGCAGTGCACATACAATGAAAGGAGGCAATATTATGCCGGGTTATTATTTTCATCTTGCAGCTTGCGGAGGAGATTCATTAAAGAATCGGAGTTTCGTTTTTGGCGTAGTAGCACCTGATATCTTGAAGAAACATGTCAAGGTCTGTGGCGGAATCGAGGCGGCACATGCAAAGTATGACTCACTTCGAACAAATGAAATGCCTGAGTATACTGAATTGCAGTCTCGTATTTTGCAAAAAGAAAGAGCAGACAGCAATGAAGGCTTACATTATGGGCTGAGCAGTAAGCCTGATATTAGGGCATGCTGGTCTGGATTATCAGAAACACAGAAGGCGAACCCGTTTTACAGGGGATATGTCTGGCATCTTATCACTGATGCTATCATGTATGGGCGTCTGAACATTGATGCTAAGTTTATGAAAGTACTTCAGGAAAATGAGGGGAATCCAAACTTGGAAGAAGTCAAAATGAATGAACGAAAAAAGTTGCATGCCGACTGGGACAAGACTAATGCTCTTGTTCGCGACACATATCCAGAGGTTACCCTACCTGATGAAGTCAAAGAACTCGGTGTAGTTCAGTTCATTGAAGAAGGGGAATTGGTATATGTTGATTGGCATATACTTAAAGATACAATTGATTATCTGAGAACTTTTGATCCTCTGGGTGGCGACATGGATTCTATCATCAAGGACGTACAGGGAAGTATTTAACCATGACAAAATGTCAAACTTTCAATCTCATAGCTACTATAGCTATGGGATTTTTAAAATAGAGTTATAATAAAAGTGAAAAATAAATAATGATTTTTTATTGATTTTACTATACATATATGATAAGATTTATGTGTAAAATACGGCTTAGAAAACATACAGGAAAGGAGTGATATAAAATGCAAAAAATAGGAATAGGTGAAAGTGATTTTAAAGGATTAAGAGTAAGAGAAAATTATTATATAGATAAAACAATGTATATAAAAGACATAATAGATAATGAAAGTAGAGTAATATTAGTAACAAGACCAAGAAGATTTGGAAAAACATTAAATATGAGTATGTTAAAATACTATTTTGATTGCAAGCAAAAAGACAATAAAGAGTTATTTAATGGATTAAAAATTATGGAACAAGAAGAAAAATACACATCAAAATTAGGAGCATATCCAGTAATATATATGACATTAAAAGATGTTGTAAGTACTAATTTTGAAAAAATGTTACTATGTCTAAAAACAGAACTTGTTGAATTATATATAGACCATGCAGAATTATTAAAAAGTGAAAAACTACTAGATGTAGAGAAAGAGATGTTTAGTACAGTTCTTAATTTAAAAGCAAATGAAATAGAAATGCAAAACGCCTTGAAATTACTAACAAGATTATTATATAAAGAATATGAAAAACCAGTAATATTATTACTAGATGAATATGATGTGCCATTACAAAATGCATATGTAGAAGGATTTTATGATGAAGCAGTAAAATTTTTCAAAACATTTTATGGAGTAACATTCAAAGATAATCCATATTTAGAAAAAACAGTAATAACAGGAGTATCAAGAGTAGCAAAAGAGAGTATATTTAGTCGGAGCAAACAACTTTAAAGTATATACAGTATTAGATAATGAATTTGCAGATGATTTTGGAATAACAGAAGAAGAAATGGAAAAAGTAATAGAAGATTTTGAAGTAAACGATGATAAAGAAGAAATAAAAAGATGGTATGATGGATATAAAATAGGAGAAGTAGAAGGAATATATAATCCATGGAGTATATTAAACTATTTAACAGACAGAAAATTAATGCCATATTGGGTAAATACAAGTTCAAATGATTTAATAAAACTAGTATTAAAAAATTCAACGACAGTAAAAGAAAAAATACAAAGACTGCTAAATGATGAGAGTATAGAAGTAAAAATAGATTTAGAAACAGTAATAGTAGGAATAGAAAATAATGAAGATAACATATGGGGATTAATGCTAGGAACAGGATATTTAAAAGTAGTAGAAACAGTAGATATATCAAAAGGAATATACAAAGTAAAATTGCCGAATTATGAAATAAAACTATTATTCTCACAAATAATAGATGATTGGTTTAGAAATAAAGTAATAGGAAATGACTTAAAAAGCATATTAAAAGATTTAGTAACATTGAATTTAGAAGAATATGAGGAAAAATTTAAAATACTAGTAAAAGAAATGTTTAGTTATATGGATGTAGGAGAAAACACAGCAGAAAACTTTTATCATGCATTTGTACTAGGAATGTTAGTAGGATTAAAAGATAGCTACTATGTGAATTCAAATAGAGAATCAGGAATAGGAAGATATGATATAATGTTAGAACCAAAAGATAAAAACGGAAATAGCTTTATAATGGAATTTAAAGTATATAAACAAGATAAAGAAAAGACTATAGAAGAAACAATAGAAAATGCTAAAAGGCAAATAGAAGAAAAAGGATATGAGCAAAACTTAAGAGAAAGAGGATTTACAAATATAACCAAAATGGTATATGCTTTTAAAGGGAAAGAAGTAAAAATGGAAGTATATAAATAAATGAAAGGGTGTATGTAAATGGAAAAAGAAAAACGAGAGATAAAAAAAGCAAGCAATCAAGAAGAAAACAAAAAAGAAGAGAAAACAGTAAATGGTTCAACATACAGAAAAGTAGAAAACAAAAAACACAAAACAGGAATAACACTTAAAAGATTTATATTTTTAGTATTTGCAATTGTACTAGTAATAATATTAATCATAGGAATTAGATGGAGAATGTTGTACAATATGCAAGAAAGATACAACGAAACAACACTTGAAGATAATTGGTACTATTATTTAGATGGAGATGGTAGTGTTACTAATGTGTATAGAAAAGGAACAATATGGAAAATAAATACTAGACAAAAAAATGGTGAAGGAAATCTTACATATTGGAAAGATACAAGTACAGGTGAAGCATATGTGTTTTTTGAGGATCCTATAAAAAAATATACAATAGATAGAAGTGGAGTAATAAGTAATTTGCCAATTGCAGGAATGATGACTGATGATTCAAATCAAAGAGTTTTTTTAGCTTCTCTACCGATGTTGTGGATAGGATATGGAGAATATGATGGAATAGATTGCTATGTATTATCAATAGAAGGTCAGAAAGAATATGTGGATAGAGAAACAGGCTTGTTATTGGCAAGATTTTATGATAATAAACAGAAAGAGAATATAGAATATGAATTTGGAGAAGTAACAGACGAAGATGTTGCAAAACCAGATTTATCACAATATGAATATGTAGAATAGTATAAGATATGAAATAAAAATCAGTAGTAACTCAAAAACTACTGATTTTTAACGTAGAAAAAGATATACCCCTATATTGACAAAATACCCTAACGGGGTATATGATGTTGCCAAAGTAAAAAAATAATAGTCTTAAATACAAAATGAAATATAACTTTTTATTAAGAACAAATGAAAGGAAGTGAACAAAATGGAAAAAAAGACAACTAAAAGAAATGAAGAAACTAAAAAACAATTAACAAATCGACTGAATAGAATAGAGGGACAAATTAGGGGAATTAAAAAAATGATAGAAGAAGATAGATATTGTAATGATGTATTAATACAATTATCGGCAGTAGAAAGCTCGATAAAAAGTCTATCAAATCAAGTGTTAGAAACTCATTTATTAACTTGTATTTCAAATGAAATAGAAAAAGGAAATCTAGAAGTGATAGATGAATTAATAAGTCTTTTTAAAAGATTTAATAAGTAATTGAGTAAGAATAAAAATTTTAAATGAGCTAAATAATATACTTAAATAGAAATTAAAATTTAAAATAAGAAAGGTTGTGAATTTTATGAAAGAAATAATTTTAAATGTAGAAGGTATGATGTGTGAAGGGTGTGAAAATAGAATAAAAAATGCAGTAAGTTCAATTGATGGAGTGATAGATGTTTCAGCAAAACATGATACAGGTATAGTTAAGGTTATTGCAAGGAAAAATGTTACAGAAGAAATGGTTAAGGAGAAGATAGAGGATTTAGGATTTTCAATAAATGATTGAAAAACAATTATAAGATAGTAATGTAAAATCAAAAGTGGCGTCCCCAAAGTGACCAAAAATGGTCAGTCCGAACCTGTCCCAAAAGTGACCAAACTGACCAAAGAAAGAAGGAAACAAAAATATGAAAAAAACAATATTAAATATTGAAGGAATGACATGTAGTGCCTGTTCAAATGGACTTGAAAAATATTTAAATAAACAAAAAGGAATACATAGAGCAGAAGTAAACTTAGTAATGGCAACAGCATTAATTGAATATGATGACAACTTAAAAATAGAAGATTTAAACAAAATGGTTCAAGGAGCAGGATTTAAAAGTTTAGGTGAAAGAAATGATAAAAAAGAAAAAAGAAATGAACTAAAAAAAATCATAATTTTCTCTATACTAGGAATCATATTAATGTATATATCAATGGGAGCAATGATTAATCTTCCAGTACCAGAAATTATATATATGAACAAAAATCCAATTATATATTCAATAGTAATTGCAGTCTTAAGTTTTACATTTTTAATTTATGGATTTGATATTATAAAAAACGGAATAAAAAACATAATACACAAAATGCCTAATATGGACTCATTAGTAGGAATAGGAGTAATAGTAAACTTTTTATATAGCCTATGGAATACAATATTGGTATTTCAGGGACAAACACAATTGGTTCATCATCTATATTTTGAATCTTCAGCAATCATCATACTATTTGTAAAAATAGGAAGATATATAGATGGAAAAAACAAAAATAAAGCAGTAGATAGTATCAAAAATTTAGTAACAATAACACCAAAAAACGGAACAATATTAAAAGATGGAAAAGAGAAAACAGTAACAATAAATGAAATAGAAAAAGGAGATATTGTTGTTTGTAAGCCAGGAGAAAAGATTGCAGTAGATGGAAAAGTAACAAAGGGAGAAACACATACTGATGAATCATTTATAACAGGAGAAAGCAAACCAGTAACTAAAAAAGTAGGTAGTAAAGTCTTAGCAGGTAGCATAAATTATGACGGATATATTGAATACGAAGCAGAAAGAATAGGAAAAGACTCTAGCATTTCACAAATTGTAAATTTAGTTGTTGAAGCAACAAACACGAAAGCACCAATTGCAAGATTAGCAGATAAAATCAGTGGATATTTTGTACCAATAATTTTCTTAATTGCAATTATTTCATTTATACTAAATCTAGCAATATATAGTGAAATAGATAAAGCAATTTTAAGTTTAGTTAGTGTTTTAGTTGTTGCATGTCCATGTGCATTAGGATTAGCAACACCACTTGCTATGGTAGTAGCTATTGGAAATTGTAGTAAAAGAGGAGTTTTAATAAAATCAAGTGAAAGTATAGAAGCCTTAAAACATATATACACAATAGTTTTTGACAAAACAGGAACATTAACCGAAGGAAAACTCTCAATAGTCGATGGAGAGTACACTAAAGAAAATATAAAAATATTACAAAGTTTAGAAGCAATGTCAAATCATCCAATTGCTAAAGGAATAGTAAATAGTGATATGAATAAAAACTTTTATGAAGTCAAAGAATTCAAAGAAATTCCAGGAAAAGGAATACAAGGAAATATAAATGGAAAAACATATTATGCAGGAAACCAAAAATTACTAAACGAAAAAAATATTAAAAATATATATGAAGGAAAGGAATTAGAATATAGTAAAAAAGGAGAAAGCATAGTATATCTATTTGATGAAAAAGAAGTATTAGCAATTGTAGGACTTAGTGATAAAATAAAAGAAAATATGGAAGAAATCATACAAAAAATAAAAGAAAACGGATATAAAGTTATAATGCTAACAGGAGATAATGAAACCACTGCAAAAGCAATTGCTAAAAAATTAAATATAGAAGAAGTGATAAGTAATGTATCACCAAAAGAAAAACAAGACAAAATAAAAGAAATAAATAAGAACAACTCATGTTTAATGGTTGGAGATGGAATTAATGATAGCCCTGCACTAAAAACTGCAACAGTTGGAATTAGTGTAGCAAATGGAACAGACATGAGTGCAGATTCAGCAGATATCATATTATTAAAAGATAATATGAATTTAATCTTAGAATTACTTAATATAGGAAAGAAAACAATAAGAATTGTAAAACAAAATCTATTTTGGGCTTTATTTTATAATATTTGTATGATACCATTAGCTATGGGAATATTACCAATCTCACTAAATCCAATGATAGCAAGTTTAGCTATGACATTTAGTAGTTTGACAGTAGTGTTGAATAGTCTAAGATTGGGAGGTTCTGTTGGGGACGTGCCAAATCGTTTCAAAATGACCCAAAAAGGGACAGACCTATAAGTGAAAAGAAATTTTTTATTATACAAAATTTAAAGGAGATAACCAACATGGAAATATTAGCAGGAATAGCAATACCATTTTTAGGAACAACACTTGGTGCAGCAATGGTATTTTTTATGAAGAACAAGATGAATAATAAAATAGAAAAATTATTATTAGGTTTTGCAGCTGGTGTTATGATGGCAGCATCCATATGGTCTTTATTAGACCCATCAATTGATATGGCAGGAGAACAAGGTAAAATCTCTTGGATTCCAGCAGCAG
Source organism: uncultured Clostridium sp. (assembly GCA_946487895.1). Lineage (GTDB taxonomy): Bacteria > Bacillota > Clostridia > TANB77 > CAG-508 > CAG-269. The sequence continues at coordinate 8,063 of CAMLUO010000011.1, read as the reverse complement.
TTGGATTTTCTCTTGGAATAATATTTCTATTGATATTAGATAGTGTTGTACCACATTTACACTTGAAAAGTGAAAAGCCTGAAGGTGTTAGAACGAAAATAAAAAGAGAAATAATGCTAGTATTAGCAGTAACTCTTCATAATATCCCAGAAGGTATGGCAGCAGGAGTTGTATTTGCAGGAGGTTTGATGGGAAATACAGCGATTAGTATGGCAGGAGCTTTTGCTCTTGCAATAGGACTTGCAATTCAAAACTTTCCAGAAGGAGCAATTATATCGATGCCACTAAGAGCAGAAGGTGTGTCAAAAGGAAAAGCATTTTTATATGGTACACTATCAGGAATTGTAGAACCAATAGCAGCAATTATTACAATTTTATTGGCAAGTTCCATAGAACCAATTTTACCATATTTGTTAGCCTTTGCTGCAGGAGCGATGATTTATGTTGTTGTAGAAGAATTAATACCAGAGTCACAAGCAGGTGAACACTCAAATATTGGAACAATCGGAGTTGCGGTTGGTTTTGTGATTATGATGGTTTTAGATGTAGCACTTGGATAAAATTTCTTAAAATGTACACAATAAGGTATAATAAAAATGATTTCAAAAAAGGAGAGTTGCTATGACTGAAAAAGAAAAAAGAGACAATGGTGAATTATATAATCCAAATTACGATGAAGAATTAATTAAAGAAATGCGAAAAGCAAAAGAATTATGCTATAAATATAACAATATAAATCCACTGAATTTAGAAGAAAGAAAAGAATTTATAAAGAAAATATTAGGAAAAACAAAAGAAAATGTTTTGATAGAATCCAACTTCTTTTGTGACTATGGATACAATATATCTGTTGGAGAAAACTTTTATGCCAACCATAATCTAGTAATTTTAGATGGAGCAAAAGTTGAATTTGGAGATAATGTATTTATTGGTCCAAATTGTGGATTTTATACAGCAGGACATCCAATAGATATCAAATCAAGAAATGAAGGAATCGAATATGCAAAACCAATAAAAGTAGGAAATAATGTATGGTTTGGAGGAAATGTATCTGTTATGCCAGGTGTTACCATTGGAGATAATGTGACAATAGGTGCAGGGAGTGTAGTTACAAAGGATATTCCTTCTAATTCTGTTGCATATGGTAATCCATGCAAAGTGAGAATTGATTAAATTAACATAAAAGTGTATAATAAAAATATAGTCTGTTGATAAAGCTTTTAAATTTTAAATAAGGTTTTTAAGGAGGATTAAAATGGAGATATGTAAATCTAAAGCAGAACAAGAATTACTTTCAAAGGAGGCATTAAAGTTACCACATAGACAACGGTTAGAGTTATTATTAAAAGTTGAGAGATATCCAATTGTTAGAAAACGTACATCAGCAGAAAGACAGATAAAGGAAATGATAGCTTTTTATAATCTTTGTTGTCTAATGCTGACTCAATATTTTCCAAATGAAGAAGCTGAAAAAAATTTTGTTATGATAAACTTTATAGCATCACATGAAAACACTCAGTCAATTATAACTGGAAAAATTGAAGAAGCTTTAAAATTATTAAGAGGATACGAAGATTTGGAAAATAAAGTAAAAGCGATACAGATATTATTTTATCAATATCGAGAATCTTTTCCAGATTTATATCAATCTTATAATTTGGAAGATATTGCAACAGAACATATTTCAGACATAATTAGAGAAACAAGACAATTGATAAATGATGACTCACAGTTGGTTGAAGAAACTTTAAAGAGATGGGATTTGCTGTAAAAAACAGACTAAGAGAGTTCAATTTGAACTCTCTATTTATATATGGTTTCTATTAATTTTTTAGTCATCAATTGGAATATATTTTTTCTCAGGCAATTCTTTTGATTCGTCTTTTTTAGGAATTTCAATTTTTAAAGTACCATTTCTAAAGGAAGCCTTAATATCCTCTTGTTTAAAATCTTCACCTACATAGAAACTTCTTGAACATTCCCCCACGAATCTTTCTTTTCTAACATATTTGCCTTCTTCTTTTTCATCTTTGTGATGACTGGTTTTTGCATTAACAATTAAGTAACCATTGTCAATTTCAATTTTAATATCTTCTTTTTCATATCCTGGTAAGTCTATATCTACTATATACTTATCTTTTTTCTCCTTAATATCTGTCTTCATCAATTTGCTTTCTCTTTCTCCAGTAAAGAATGGGTCTCTAAACATTTCATCCCATAAATCAAAATCATTCCTTTTTCTTGGTAACATCATCATAATAATCAACTCCTTCTAAAAATTTATGTGTTGACTAGATATTGTTAGCACATAGTAAAAAGTATGTTTTTCTTTTTACATTTACATTATACAACTGGTTTTAGCAAAGTCAATATGAGAGTGATAAAATTCACAAAAAATTCACATTTTCTATAGAATATGCTTGAATTCAATAAAAATATGTATAGATTCAAAAATTATAAATACAATATTGGTCAAGAAAATGTGAATAAATCATTAATATTGTTTAGAAAAACATAAAAAATTAATAACCAAAATAAGTTGATAAAAAATACAAAACAGGGTATAATACCAAAAGTAGAAATAAAATGAAAGAAGGGAGAAAAAAGATGACAATATCAAAAGATATAATATATATAGGAGCAAGTGACAAAGATATAAACCTATTTGAAGGACAATATGTACTAGAAAACGGAATGGCATATAACTCATACCTAATAAAAGATGAAGAATATGTAATATTTGATACAGTAGACGAAAAAGTAACAGGACAATGGTTACAAAAATTATCAGAAGAATTAGATGGAGAATCACCAGACTATTTAATAGTATCACACATGGAGCCAGACCATGCATATAATATAGGAATATTAGCAGAAAAATATCCAGATATGAAAATAGTAGGAAATCAAATCACATTTAATATATTATCAAACTTCTTTGATATAGATTTATCAAAAAGAAAAGTAATAGTAAGTGAAGGTGACATATTAGACATTGGAAAGCATAAACTTCAATTTATAATGGCACCAATGGTACATTGGCCAGAAGTAATGATGACATATGACCAAACAGACAAAGTCCTATTTTCAGCAGATGCCTTTGGAAAATTTGGAGCATTAGATGTAGATGAAGAATGGGATTGCGAAGCAAGAAGATACTATTTTGGAATAGTAGGAAAATATGGAGACCAAGTACAAGCATTGTTAAAAAAAGCAGCAAATTTAGATATACAAACAATTTGTCCATTACATGGACCAGTATTAAAAGAAAATTTAGAACATTATATAGGAAAATATAAAACATGGAGTAGCTACGAACCAGAAGAAGACGGAATCTTCATAGCATGTAGTTCAATATATGGAAACACATTAAAAGCAGCAAATAAACTAGCAGAAATATTAAGAGAAAAAGAAAATAAAAAAGTAGTAGTTGCAGATTTAACAAGAGAAGATTGGGCAGAAGCAGTTGAAGATGCATTCAGATACTCAACATTAGTAGTTGCATCATCTAGCTATAATATGGGATTATTCCCACCAATGGAACATTTCTTAGAGAATCTAAAAGAACGAAATTACCAAAAAAGAAAAGTAGCAATTATTGAAAATGGCTCATGGGCACCATCAGCAGGAAGATGTATGAAAAAGATGTTGCAAGAAATGAAAAATCTTGATATAATCGAGCCAACAATAACAATAAAATCCACAATGAATGAACAAAATGTGGAAGAAATGAACAAATTAGCACAGGGATTAGGGGACGGTCCTAAAAATCCCTAAAATCAGGGATTTAGGGACGGACCTTTAAATAAAAAAGAATAAATAATGGAGGTGAAATTCATGGAAAAATATAGATGTACAGTATGTGGATATATTTATGATGAAGAAAAAGAAGGTGTTAAATTTTCTGATTTACCAGATGATTGGACATGCCCACTATGTGGAGTAGGAAAAGATTTATTTGAAAAAGTAGAAGAGTAAAGAATATAAAAAGTAAACGAAGAAGAGTATTTTTATATGAAAGAAATACTCTTCTTTGTTTACTGAATAAGGAATATTATTAAAACCAAAATAACTATGGAATAATAAAAAAATTTATGATATAGTAATAGAAACAAAGTTAAGATGAAAAGATATTAAAAAAGAAATAAAAATAAAGAAGGAAAGTGATTAAAATGAAAGAAAAATCAAAAGTATATTTTACAGACTTTAGAGCAAGACCAGGATACAACTTATTACAAAAATTAGAAAAACTAGTAAAAAAAGCAGGAATTGAAAACATTGATTTTGAAAACAAATACACAGCAATAAAAATACACTTTGGAGAACCTGGAAATTTAGCATATTTAAGACCAAACTATTCAAAAGTAATAGTAGACTTAGTAAAAAAATTAGGTGGAAAGCCATTCCTAACAGATTGCAATACATTATATGTTGGAGGAAGAAAAAATGCTTTAGACCACTTAGATTCAGCATATGTAAATGGATATAACCCATTCACAACAGGATGCCATATCATAATTGCAGATGGATTAAAAGGAACAGATGAACAATATGTAGAAATAAATCAAGAATATGTAAAAACGGCAAAAATCGGAAGAGCAATTATGGATGCAGATGTAATAATCTCACTAAACCATTTTAAAGGACATGAAGGAACAGGATTTGGAGGAGCAATAAAAAATATCGGAATGGGATGTGGCTCAAGAGCAGGAAAAATGGAAATGCATAGTAGCGGAAAACCAAATGTAATTTTAGATAAATGTAGAAAATGTAAGCAATGTATAAAAATATGTGCACATGGAGCAATTTCATACAATGAAGAAGGAAAAGCAGTAATTGACCACAATAAGTGTGTAGGATGTGGAAGATGCATAGGAATTTGTAATTTTGATGCAATAAAATCTCCAAATGATGAAGCAGCAGATATTTTAAATAAGAAAATGGCAGAATACGCATTAGCAGTAGTTAAGGATAAACCACAATTTCATATTAGCTTAATTTGTGATGTTTCTCCTAACTGTGATTGCCATGGAGAAAATGATGCTCCAATAGTACCTAATATTGGGATGTTAGCATCTTTTGATATGGTAGCATTAGATAAAGCATGTGCTGATTTGGTAAATAAACAAGAAGTATTTGAAAATAGCTATTTAGCAGAGCAAATGAAAAAAGGTGTACACGAAAAAGACCTATTCCATAGTAATCATCCAGAAACTAACTGGGAGAGCCAAATTAAACATGGAGAAGAAATCGGCTTAGGAACAAAAGAATATGAATTAATTGAAGTTAAATAGGAGAATTTTGATGAGAAGAGGAGCCAGAGAAAGAAATAACTTAAATAAAAGAAAAAAGAAAGTACAAAATAAAAAAATCTTGGTTATTGCTATAATTATATTAATAATAGCATTAATAGGATTAGCATATGGATTGAATAAAACACATCAAGCAGAAAATGAAAGTGCACAAGAAGTAGATAAAAAAGTAGAAGAAAGCAATGAAGAAAATATAGAAGAAAATCAGGAAACAGAGAAAAATCAAAAACCACAAGAAAAAGAAGAAATAAAATATAGTATGACAAAAGGAAATAAATTTGTAAAAATAGATAACACAATTGCATATATTGACTCTATCAATGGAAACAATTTATATATTTTCAACATAAAAGATAATTCAGCAATTCAAGTAAATACACCAAAAGAACTATGGAAAATATATTTTGATGGAGAAAATATATATGGAGTGCCAAACCACTATTCAGGAAAAGGAATATATAAAATTGATTTGCAAGGAAAAGTAACACAAATATATGAAGGAGAATCAGCCCAATTGTGGCTAACAAAAGATAAAATATATTTTGTAAAACAAAATGGTTTTGATGAGATAAATCAAACACCACAAGGAGACTTATGCTCAATGGATAAAGGCGGAAACAATATTACAACAATAATTCCTAATGTGAAAAATTATTTCAATATACTGGGTAACAAAATTTATTATACAGATGGAGAGACAAGAGATTTATATGTAGCAGATATCAATGGAGAAAATAAGGAAGAACTAGCACAAGGAAGAACACTAATTGCAGGAATAAATGAAAAATATATTGTATACGTTGATTATGAAGATGGAGAAAAATATCATGTAGTATATTTAGATGACAAAACAAATCATGAAGTAGGAAGGTTCGGAAGTTGCTATGTAACTGAAAATGAAGGATATATCCTTACAAGAAAATTAGTTGATGAAAACAATAATATTGAAAATGAATTTTCAGTATTCAAAATTGATAGCAACAACAAAGAAGAAAAGCAAATGTTAAAAAATGATATGGTATTACCATATTTAGCATATGTGTATCAAAATAAAGCATATATAGAAGAACAAGATGTGATAAGAGCAGACTTAGAGAATGGCAATATAGAAGAAAATATGCCTAATGGATATTATTTAGATGGTTATTGTTATGAGTTAAGAATGACTGATAATAGGATAAATGAGATTGGCATATATAATTTAGAAAATATGGAAGAACAAAAAATAGCTTTGACATATTTTTTGAGTGATAATTAAAAAAAGAGAAAATAAACAAGGAAAACCTTATTTATTTTCTTCTTTTTTCTTCTCGTCTTTCTTTTTATCCTTTATAGGTTTATGAGTTTCTTTTGGTATAACCACATTAGAAGGTTTTTGACTTGTAGATTTTGGTCTAATCTCACTAATATTATCATAAACAGGTGAAATATCTAAATTTGAGCCATCACCAGAAACCACTTCTAAATTTTTCTTTTCCTCCATGAAAATCCCCCATTCCATATTAAGTATATAAAATATTTATTACTAAAAATAATCTAAATTAATATTAGCATATAAATTAAAAAAGTGCAAGAATTATCAAAAAATATTGACATATCAAGTATTTTCTGCAATAATATAAATACTAAAAAAGTAAAATAAATTAATGGAATACACAAAAAATGGAAATTAAAGAGGTGAAAATAAAAGTGGATATAAGCCATCTAAAAGCAACAATAGAAGCTATTCTTTTTGCAGCAGGAAGACCAGTAGAAAAAAAGGAACTAATATTAGCATTAGAAATAAGCGAAAATGACTTAGACACAATCATATCAAATATGCAAGAAGAATATAAAAAAGAAGACAGAGGAATAGAACTAATAAAAGTCAATGAATCATATCAATTAGCAACAAAAACAAGCTTGTATGAATATATTTATCCTGTATTAGATAAAAGAACAAAACCTAATTTATCAAATGCAGCGTTAGAGACATTAGCAATCATTGCATATAATCCACAAATTACAAGAGCAGAGATAGAGTCAATTCGTGGAGTTTCTGCAGATGCGTGTGTATATAAATTATTAGAATATGGACTAATAAAAGAAGCCGGAAAAATAGATTTACCAGGAAAGCCAATGTCATACAAAACAACTGATGAATTTTTAAAAATGTTTGGATATTCTTCTTTAGAAGATTTACCAGATTTACCAAGATATAAATTAGATGAAAATCATCAAATAGTAGTAGATGAAATTTTAGAAGAAAACAAAGATGAAGGAAAAACGGAGACTCCAATGCCCGAAAGGGTTCAAGAACAAAAAGAATAAAGAAATCATTAAAATATAAAAAAGAAAGGATTGAATTAATATGAAATTATCACAAACAGGTATGGGAGCTACAAAATTAAATAATATAGATGAAATGTATCCTGCACAAAGCATTTTATTACAAACAGGACAATTAGTACAATATGGAGCAGGGCTATTTGGATATAATACAATACCACTATTAGTAAGAAGAAAAGTAGAACAAATTATAGTAGAAACTTTAAATAAATATGGATGTATAGAAACATTATTACCATTGTTACAACCAGACACAATATGGAAAAACTCTGGAAGATATGACCAATATGTAAATGATGGAACAATGTTGGTTACAGAATCAAACAAAGGAACATTTTGTTTAGCACCAACAGGAGAAGAAGCGGTAGTAGAATTTGCAAGAGAAAAATTAAAATCATATAAAAATTTACCAGTAACATATTA
>CAMLUO010000010.1 GCA_946487895.1 uncultured Clostridium sp. | reverse complement strand
CTTATGTGCGCCGCCAGCGTTTATCCTGAGCCAGGATCAAACTCTCTTGTTATTTATCTCAATTAATTTTATTAATCAAAATTTTTGAAGAGTTTTTTCAAGCTCTTAACCTTCTTACTTTTTTGGCTAAAAAACTTTTAAAAAATTTACTTGTTCGGTACTTTTCTTTTTACAAAGAAATTTACCGCTTCGGTTTATTCTCTAAAGGATTTTATTGTTTATTTTTCAATGTACTTTTATGTTCCCTTTTCCGGTGAACTTTTTGCATTATACTATACCTTTTTTTCTTTGTCAACACTTTTTCGACTTTTTTTAAAATTTTTTTTAAGTCTCATTTTTCTATTTATTCATTGTAGTTTTGTCTAGTAAAAAGTGCAAAATAAAAATTAGTAATCTTTATGTATTATTATATTTTTCTTGTGCGTTTTTTATTACTAATTTAAATTTTTATTTCATTTGTTGCTCGGTACTTTTTTATAATACCATGATTATTTTTATAAGTCAATAGGTTTTTTAAAAATTTTTTAAGAAAATTTTGGAAGTGTTAAAATTCACAACCATTTCTATAAATTTTGTATTAGCAAATGATATATTTTTTGCCTATGAAAGTGTTGCTCCAATTATCCCTGCATCATTTCCTAAGATTGCCGTTTCTATTTTTAAATCTTTTCTTGAATTAAATAATAACCCATCATTAAATAATTCATTTTCCAACTTATAAAGTAATATATCTTTAAAATATACAAAACTTCCTCCTATCCCAACTGCTTCTGGCTCAAATATATTTATTAAATTAGATATTCCTATACTTAAATCTTTCGTATATTCTTCCAATATATTATTTATTATAATAAAGTTACTATCTTCTTTTGTTGTATTTTTTAATATATTTAATAATTGTTTACTATCTGTTTGCTCATCATATCCTAATTTTTTTCTTAATTTATCTTTTAATGATTTCATTGATGCATATTGTTGCCAACATCCGAATTTTCCACATCCACATAGTAACCCATCTTTTTCTATAATCATATGACCAAATTCACATCCTGGTAGGTTTCCTGTATCTAATAATTTATTATTAATTATTACTGCTCCACCAATTCCAGTTCCTAATGTTAAAAATACACTTCTTTTATATTGTTTTAAACAACCATATTTATGTTCTGCAATGGCTGCACATTTGGCATCATTTTTAATTTTGATTGGTACTCTAACCTTTTTTGATAATTTAGATTTTATATCATATTCTTCTATTCCTAAATTATATGCTTTTATAATTTTACCATCTTGTATTGTTCCTGGCGCTGCTATACCTATTTCTTCTATTTTATATTTTGCACTTAACTCTTTTATATATCCAATTATATTATCTTCTATTGTTTTTTCTATATGTTTTTTTTCATTACTTAAAAGCCTTTTTTCAGTCTTTTCTATTATTTTTCCTTTATTATTAACTACTCCTATCGCAATGTGACTTCCACCTAAATCAATTCCTACTTTCATTTTACATCAACATTATCAAATATATTATCTAACTTTTTACTTCTTAATATAGAATAATATATGTGATATTTTCCTTTCTAATATATTGTCAAAATGTAAATACATATATAGATATGTCCCAAAATAGACAAAATGTCTCAAAGGGAAACGTCCCCAATGAGACATTATACATCATAAGCTGAGAATAAGAAGTTACCCATATAAACTTGTATACAAGGTACTAATACAACTAATACGAAGAATATTAATACTACTCCAACTATTGCATATACAACTTGTGGTAAAGCTTTCATAATCTTATTCATTATATTATCTATGTCTATTTCCATATATTCAACTAACTTTTCCATCATTTCTGTTAAATCTGTTTGCATACCTATCTTTAACATTTCTGTTATCATTGGTTTTGCAAGCCCTGATTTTTCAAATGGTTCTACCCATGATGCTCCTATTAATATATTGTTTAATGATGTTTCTATTATTGATAGTAGCACGTAGTTCCTTACTACATTTTTACTAACATCTATCGCATCTTGTATTCTCATTCCATTCTGTAAGTTTAGTAACATAGCTTTTAGAAATCTTGAAAAGTCTAATGCAAATATTAACTCTCCAAATATTGGCATTTTATACTTAAAGTAATGGAAATTATATTTTCCTTTTGGTGTATTGATATAGAATAGAATTATAGCAACTATTCCTATTATTATAAAAGTTGGAATATACCAATACTGTATTGCCATATCTACAAAATCTGAAAACCATAATGTTATTGCAGGTAAAGTTTCATCTGTTCCTAATTCATCAAATATTCCTTGTATTGCTGGGATCGCAAATAATGTTCCTACAACTAGCATAACAATTAATAATACGAATTGTATGATATTTGGTATTAAAATACCTCTTAATTTTTTATTTAATGATTCTGTGTCATCCAAATATTTTACTGCTTGTTCTAGTGAATTCGTAAGAGAACCTGATAATTCTCCTACTTTTATCATATTTACATATATATATGGAAATACATCTGCATAGTATTCCATAGTTGTATACATATTTTCTCCTGCTTCTAGTCCAGCCAATATATCTTCTAAAATCCCCCTAAATGATAGATTTTCTGTACTTTCTATGATTGTGCTTAGAGCATGTATATTATTAAAGTTTGCCTTTTTTAACAAATAAAAATTTTGTGTAAATACAACTAAATCTCTTTGTGTGATTTTTTCTGTTTTTGCTAAATATAGGTTTATTTTTTCTTTTGCTGTTTTTGTTTTGCTTTTTACTCCTATTTGTGTTGTATTAACATTTTTCATAATTTCTTGAATATTTGTTATGTTCTTTTTTTGCTTTTTAGGTGTTCTTTTAGATTTATAAGAAATTTGTTCAATTGATATTGGAGTCAATTGATTACCTTTCAGCATTTTTATTAAACTTTGTCTACTTGCTGATTCCACTCTATTCCTTACAATTAATCCTGTTTTTGTCACAGCCTTATAAGTATAAGTAGGCATTATATTATCCTCCTTTATTTGTTCCTATTAATTTTTAATTGCATTATTGTTCTATTTAGAATTTCTATATTTTTCTCTTCTATTTGTGCTTTGGCTTGATCTAATGTTATTTTATCCTCAACAAATAATTTTGCTAAAGAATTTATTAAACCAATACTACCTTTTTCTAATCCACTTTGTATAGCATCTTCTATTTCTGAAACACTTAATTTTTCTTTTCTTATTATTCCAGCAACTATGTTGTCTACAACCATTACTTCTGGGACTAATACTAGTTTTCCATCTCTTCCTTTTAATAGTCTTTGAGATACAACTAATTTTAATAGTGATGATAGCAAATATTTGATACTTGCTTGATCTCTTACCTCATAGAAATTTATCATTCTATCAATTGTTTCTGCACATGATTTTGTATGAAGTGTTCCGATTACTAAGTGTCCTGATTCTGCCATCTCAATTGCTGCTTCCATAGTAACTTTATCACGTATCTCCCCAATTACTAGGATATCACAATCTTCTCTCAAAGAGTTTTTAACACCATCGCTGAATGTTAGACTGTCTCTTCCTTTTCCAACTTCTTTTTGTACTATTAGAGATTTTTTAGAATGGTGCTTATATTCTACCGGATTTTCCAAAGTTAAGATTTTTTTATTTTGATTTTCATTTATATAATTAACTAAAGCATTTAATGTTGTACTTTTACCAGAGTTTGTTTTACCTGTAACTAGAATCAGCCCTTGTGGTTGATATGTCATTCTTCTTACTATATCTGGTACTCCTAATGATTCATAAGATGGAAGTTCATTTTTTATTAATCTTAGCGTACATAATGGAACATCATCGGAAAGTGATATATTTACTCTTAAACGTATATCTCTATGGACATATGACATATCTAATCTTCGATTAGTATTAAACACTTCATCTTTATCTACATTTCCTTCTACTAAAGTATCATAAAATTCATACATGTCTTCTTCTGTTAATATTTCACTATCTTCTACCGGAACTAAATCTCTTGCTATTCTAAGCATCGGTTTATTTCCACATATTAAATGCACATCTGATGCATCAACTTCCATTGCTTTGTCTAATATTTCACCTAAGTTCATAATTTATTTTCCTCCTTTGTGGATATTAATAAAATAGTAATTTTTTGTTTAATTCATCTAGTGTTGTGAATCCTTGGACAACTTTTCTAATACCGTCTATCACTAACGGTCTATAATTCTGTTCTAAAGCTTTTTTTCTTATTTCTAAACTTGATTTCCCATTCATTATTTCTTCTTTTATTTCATCTGTTATATCTAAAATTTCAAATATTCCAATTCTATCAAAATATCCGGTGTTATTACAGTGTTTACATCCGACTGCGTCATATGTTTTTCCACTTAAGTCAAATTCTACTCCATATTTTTCACCAAGATTTGTAATTATTTTTTTCTCTTCTTCACTAAAAGGTCTTTCTTTTCTGCATTTTGTACACAATTTTCTTACTAATCTTTGTGATATTGCAGTTGCTAATGTACTTGCTATATCATAGTCAGAAAGTCCAAGTTTTCTTAGTCTTGTTATTACTTCTACTGCATCTATTGTATGAATTGTTGATAATACATAATGTCCTGTTTGTCCAGCTTGTATTGCTATTTCTCCTGTTTCTTTATCTCTTATTTCTCCTACTAGGATTATATCAGGGTCTTGTCTTAATACTGTTCTTAGTGCTCCTGAGAATGATGATTTGTTTTCATCTATCTCAATCTGATTTAATCCTCTAATTCTAATTTCTACTGGGTCTTCAATTGTTGTTATATTGATTTCTGGACTATTTAAGTAATCTATAATACTGTATAATGTTGTTGTTTTACCTTCTCCTGTTGGTGCAGCCATTATTGTTATACTATTTTTTTTGTTTATACTTCTTTTTAGCTTATCTTCTTCTGCCGGAAATCCTAAATCAAATATATTTTTTATGTTTTCATTTTTCTTTAATAATCTTAAAACAAATTTTTCTCCATATACATTTGGTTGTGAAGATACACGGATATTATAGTCGTCATATAATAAAATTCTTCCATCTTGTGCTTCTTGTTTTTCTTGATGCATATTTGATATTGCTTTTAATCTTCCTATTACTTGTTGTTGTTTTGATTTATTTACTTTAGCTGCTGTAAACAATTCTCCATCTATTCTATATCTTACTCTTACTTCATCCGCCATAGGCTCTATATGGATATCACTTGCTCTTCTATTTATTCCTGTTTTTATAATACTATCTACAAGATTTGTAACAGTATCACTTGCTCCTTCAAGTTCAAAATCTTCTCTTGAAGTTCCTTCTAATGATTTTAGGATTCTTTCTATATCACTTTCAAAAGTAATATAGCTCTCCATAACTAATCCTTTATTTAACATTAATAATCTTATATTGTCCATATTTTTATTTTTAACATTATTTGCAAAACAAATTTTGATTTTTCCACTATTCACTTCAAATGGAATCGCTTTATTTTCTTTTGCAATGTCTAATGATATATAATCTGTTAATTTTATTTTTATCGTACTTGGATTTAAAATAATTCCTTTTTCTCCAACAATATCTCCTATTGCTTCTATTAATTGAGTAGGGTCACATGCATCTAATATATATAAGATGTCCCCTATTTTTCTATTCGGATGTTGTTTTTGATATTGCAAAGCATTTTCAATATCTGCTTCTGATACGATTCCTCTTTTTACAAGTTCTACTCCTATTGGTTGTTTTCTTCTTAATTCCATATCTCATGCCATCCTTTCTTTTGTGATTTCATTTTTATTATACTATATTTTTTTATTTTTGTATCAATTGTTTAAAAATTACAAGAAATTACTAATTTTTCAGTGTATAAGTTGTTTCTCTTGTTCTATTTCCTGCTTGGAATACTACTTCTACTACATCTTTTCCATTTTTTATATTTCTAGTAAAAGTGCAGTTAGTTACCCCACTTGCTATTTTCACTTGATTTCTATAAATTCCTTTATTTTCTGGTATAAATGTATATTGTACTTCATTATCAAACACTATATAATTTTGTCCATTTTCTGTTGTTCCACAATCTAATACTTTTATATTTGAATGATTTACTTCATCAGAAAAAAAACTGTTGAATTTAGTATATTCTGTTATAGGATCTAAATCTTGTGTTGTGTTATCCATATTGCTATAAAAGAATGTACTTATAATTGCTACTACCCCAACAACTATTGCCATTACAATTACATATATAGTTAATGAAATTAGTGTAATACCTTTTTGTGATTTCATATTATTTTCCTTTCAAAATATGAGTATTTTAATCATCGTCTCTTGTTAATATAGTTGATAATTCGACTATTTGTGTCTCTCCTTTATACATGTAGGATATTTGTACTGTTACCTGTTTTACTAAATTTGGAATTTTATCAGCATTTCCTTCTTTATCTGTATAGTCTTCTATTATCACTTTTGTATAGAAACCTGCTTCTGAGGCTTCTTCCTCTTTGTACGGATTACCACCATTATCTAAACTTATTGTTTCAATTGCTTCAAATCCTTGGTTTTTAATATTTTCTATTTCATCAATAGCTAAATAAGTAGCTTCTGATTTTAATTCAACTTCTCTTGATGTGCTGTTAAAGCTATATATTAGCATTGCTATTAATGATACAAATATAAATAGCACTATAACAGATATCGCTATATCAATTCCTGTAAAACCTTTTTCACTTTTTATTTTCATCTTTTCCTTCCCTTCAAAAGTGATTTTATTTTATAAATAATTATTCATTAATAGTGTCAGAATAAAAACTATTATATTACTCGTTCCTAGATAAAATGCTATACTAATGTCTTTTGTAATAGCTTTATCAGATTTTCTTTGCCTTTTATTGACTTCCTTTAATTTGCTTATTAGTGTATATATAGCAATTGCTAAAAGCGTTAATATTATGCTTGTTGCTACTATTAATTCGTTTGTAAATATAACCATTGTAATTAGCATTAGTAAAATTCCGATTACATAGCTATTTTTTGCAAATCGTTTTAACGTTATTGTATCAAGTATTAATATTATGATGTATAAAACTAAATATATGGCATATCTATATATATTAGTTGGCTCTACTATGCATAGATATATCATATACATAATAGATATTACAATCCCATATATTGAAACGCTTTTTTCAACTTTTCTATTTTCTTTGTCTATTCCAGCAAGTAATATGATAAATGTTAGATATAATGCTATAAATGAAAAGTCAATTATTTTATATAATGTTAATGTTTCAAATCTTATCCCAATTAAAAAAGCAAATATAATGAATAATGTTCCTGATAATATTTCTAAAATAAAATATCTTGGTCTTATTTTTTCTTTACAATATCTGCATTTTCCTCTTAAAGCTATATAGCTAATTATTGGAAATAAGTCTAATAATCCTAATTTATGGTTGCAATTAGGACAATAAGAATGGGTATGTACTATATCTTGTTTTTTTGGAATTCTGTATACTGCTAATGTAAAAAAGCTTCCGAACAGACTTCCTATTATGAATATTATTATGTATAAAAATATGTTCATTTTTCTTTCCTACTTTTTATATCTATTTTTAAATTTAGCCATACACACGTTGTGTGCGTATGGCTAGATATTATTTTTTATAATTAGCTGTTTGCTGGAAGTGTTGCACTTACCATTTCTAAAAAGTCATTAGGTTCTGTTGATCCTGTTCCAGTTGCATCCACGTCTAGATTAATTTTTCCTTCAATCTTTGCACTTGACTCTAAATTAGCAGCTGATACTCCATAATAGCTTATTGATAAAATTTTACTAGAGTCATCCCATGAATATACGATTTTTCCATCATCGGAACTTCCTGAAACTACTATTTCGTCTATTGTCAAAACTGGTACTATATCATCAGTAAAATTCTCTGCTGGATCCCAATCTGCATCGCTTACTCTTTGTGCATACACTTCAGATTTAACTGCATTTAAAGCTAAGTTAATTTTTTCTACTGCTTCTGCCCTTGCTGTACTATATTTTGAATTATTTGCTTGTGTTAATATTCCATTTTCTCCTGTTAGCATTGCAATTGATACTCCCGCTAGTATTAATAATACAATAATTGTAATTACTAATGCTATAAGTGTTATACCTTTATTATTTTTCATTATGATTTTTCCTCCTTTTACGATTAAAAAATACTTTTAATTATGAATTTGGTAATGTTGCTTCACGCATAGTTAAACTTGCACTTGATAAGTCTATAGTTCCTGTAATAGCTGTTGTTATATCAGCTGCAGATTTACTTAAATAGCCTATAGTTAGTGTAGAATCACTTAGTTGGTAATAATATCCTTGTTCTGCTGTTGGTGTACCTGATAATGCTGCATCTCCGAACCCATCCGCCTTTAAAGTATCTGCTATAACAGTTTGCAATGAACCACTATTCAATGGACTCCAATCTGCGTCATCAACTCTTTCTGCATAAACTTGTGTTTTAACTGCATTTAAAGCTAAGTTAATTTTTTCTACTGCTTCTGCCCTTGTTGTACTATATTTTGAATTATTTGCTTGTGTTAAAATTCCATTTTCTCCTGTTAGCATTGCGATTGATACTCCTGCTAAAATTAGAAGAACAATGATTGTAATAACAAGTGCTATTAAAGTAATACCTTTTTGATTTCTCATGTTCCTTTCCCTCCTTTTCTTTTGATTTAATTTATATTTTGCACTATACTTAATTTAATAAGTATAACGTTAATAACAAATTATTTTGTTCCTTTATCTTGGAAATATTCTCCTCCAGATGTTGTTGTATTGCTTGTTGAACTTCCAGAATTACTAGAACTGTTTGTGGTTGAGTTTCCTGATGAAGTACTGTTTCCCCCTGTCGCAGAACCACTAGTTGTTGTATTTTCCCCATTTGTTGCATATGATGAGAATGGGTTTGCCTTTCCTGGTTGATAGTCATTTATTCTTTCATAATTATTTAAATCTGTTGAATCTACTTCATATGTCATTATTATTTGGCTATTATCTACATCTGATGAAGATGATAATTCTTGCTGTACTTCTTCAGGTGTAGTATATGAAACCGGATTTGGCACTGTTTTTGACATTGGAGCATATTCATATAATAATATTCCTAATATTAATATTATGGCTAAGCATAACAATAATATAATAATTATTTCTTTAACAATATTTTTAGCCATGTTTTCCTCCTTATTTATTATTGTGCTGCATTTGTCGTATTTGTTGTATTTGCTGTATTACTAGTATTAGTTGTATTTGTAGAATTGCTTGAGTTTGTTCCATTTGTTGTATTATTTGTTGTATTTGTCGTGTTTGTTGTTGTAATTGGTGTAGTTTCTGTTATTTCTTTTATTGCTATATCTTTGCATACAAATGTTGCTTGTAGATTAGCGTCTGAACCTGATGGAACCATTTTAAATTCTTCTATTTTAAATCCTAATGTATCATCATTTTCTATATCAGATATAAAATCTGTAATTGATATATAGCTCCCATTCACTGTGAAGTTTAAATTATAGGTATTTTGTGTTGTGTTACTTCCTTTTGTAACATCCATTTTCATTGTTGCTCCTTCATTTGTTGCATGATTTCCTAATTTAACCCATAATGTTTCTATTTCATATGTTTCAAGTTGTGCTGCTGATTCTACATCGCTTGCTGAGCTTACTGCTGTCATTTCCTCATATTCTTGCTTCGTATCTTGTAATTTTTTACTGTTATCTTCTACATCTTTTACTGCTTTTTGGAAGTCTTTTTGTGCTAATTTTCCAGCTTCTTGGATTTTTTCATCTAATTCGGCACTACTATTTTGAATTCCTTTTATTCCAAGTATTTCAAAGTTTCCAATTTGAACTCCGTTTATAGCAACTATTCCTGCTAAAGCTAGTAAAAGAGCAATCAAAATTAATATCAATAATTTTTTCATGGTAAATCTCCTTCTATTTTTACAGTAACAACATTATTATCTTTTTGTCCTGCTGTTGAAATAACATTTGTTAATACAACATCATTTTTCATTTTTGCTACTAGATATCCTAATTGTTCATATTTATCTGATTGTGCATTTATCACTATATGTGTATCGGTTGTATTTTCAATTGATGTTAATTGAACACTTGCAGGTATGATAGACATTATTTGATTTAGTAAATTAGGTATTGCATTTCTAGTTCTATTTCTATCAGATAATCTATCATTTGCTTCTTGTAAATTTTCTATCATTGTTGTGTATTCATTTGTTTTTGTCTTTATTTTTTCATTGTCACTGTTTGCTAACTGGATTTGTTGGTTTGTTGAAGCTATTGATTCTTCCGCTTCTTCTTCTTTTGCATCAATTTGATTTGTTAATAATGCTGAAAAACAGCTATATATTATTACCAATATAAGCAATGCTGAAGCTATACGAATTAATCCTATTTCAGTTTTGTCTAATTTCTGTCCTAAATCCCAAGTTAATAATCCACCTAAATATTTTCTTTCTTTTTTTGTTTTATCTGGATTAACTTCTATTTTAAGCCAGCTAGGAACTTTATCAGCAAAAGTAGCTTTTCTAAAGTTCATACCTGTAATTCCTTCTCCTAACCCCATCATAGCTAAAGATATTGCTGAGTTAACTTCTATATAGTCTTTTATACTTATATCTCTTGTTGCCTCAATAAAATATGGTCTTAATATTTCACAATCTATACCATCTAAATACTCTTGAAAATATAAGTCTACATTATTAATTAAAGAAGCTGTTCCTGTAATATATATTTTGTTTATTTTTTCCGTACTAGTATTAATTATTTTTCTAATTTCTGTAACAATATTGTAAAGTGTTGGCATAATATCTTCTAAATAATTAGATTGTTCTTCTTGTAGTTCTCTTCCTTCTGATGTATATATTGTTGTATTTTTGCATATTTCATATGATTTAGAATATGAGTTTTCTTTTAAATTAATCTTAGACAAAAATTCACTTGACCCTTGTTCTAATTTATCTATATTGTATATTTTATTGTCTAAAATTGTTGTTATTGTTGTTTCAGCTTCTATATTTACTATTAATGAATTTTGTTTTTCTTCTGTATTTAATAGATTTGCTATTGACATTGAGATTGGAGAAATATTCATCAACCTGTAATTTTCAAATAATTGTGAACTTTTATTTAATTCAATTTTATTTTCTGCTATATGAATTACTTTTATTTTTTCTTTATCATTTGGATAGTCAACAACTGCGTATCTACTTTCAAAAACATTTGGATTATATCCTTTATCTGTACAAAATGAATCAAATTCAGTTTTTATTGCTTTTTGTAAATCATTTTTTGAAAGTAAAGCAAACATATCAAAATAATTGTACATTTCTTCTGATAAGTTAATGCTTATCGGTGTTTTTTGGCTATATGTTTCTTCTATGACTTGATCGATTGCTGGTCCTAATTTTTCATAAAATTTCACACCAAAAGATTCTACTTTCAAATTGTCATGATCTTTTGAAACTTTAGCATATTTAATTAAATTTTCTTCAATATATATTCCTAAACAGTTTGACATTATTTTCTCCTTCTTTTATTTGTATATATTTTATATTTTACATTTTTTTTTAAAGAATACTTGAATATTTTTCTTGTATATTTCATTGCAATATTTTTTACATTTATATTCACTTCTATTTTATAATTTTATAGAAAAATGTCAATATTTTTAATGTAAATGTAATGCAAATGTAATATTGTTGTAATAATTGTTTTTTTGTTGATTTTTAAGTCTTTTTCGTATTTAGTTATTACTCTATAATTGAATCATAGAATCAATTATTCTTTTTTAATTTGCAGATAAAAAATCCATCTGTTTTGATATTTTGGTAAACTTGTAAATATTCACTATTATTTTTATATTTTTCAAAAAATTCTTTATTTTGTATCTTATCATTTTCTTTTATATCTATTTTTTCAATAATAAAGTTCTCATGTTTTTTTATAAATTCATCTATTATATTCTCATTTTCTTCTTTTAAAATACTACAAGTTGAGTAAACAAGTTCTCCACCTTTTTTCAAATAGTGTGAACAAGTTTCTAATATTTGTTTTTGTGTTTTCGTTATCTCTTCTATATCTTCTTTGTTTTTTTGCCATTTTATATCTGGTTTTCTTTTTAAAACTCCAATTCCTAAACATGGTACATCTAATAAAATTTTATCAAATTTTTCTTTATATTTTTCATCATAAATTGTTGCATCATTTACTTTAGTTTCTATATTTGTAATTCCTAACCTTTTAGAAGCATTTTCTACTAATTTAGTTCTATGCTCGTGTAAATCCCATGCCTCTATTTTTCCTTGGTTTTCCATCATTTCTGCTAAATACGTAGTTTTTCCTCCAGGGCTACTACATGCATCTAATATGACATCTGTTTTTTCAGGTTGTAATATAATAGGAATTAATCCCGCAGTCTCATCTTGTATTGTAAAATATCCTTGTTTAAATTCTTCCATGTTTTCTATATTTTTTATATTCTCTATTATTAGAAAATCTTTTAGTAATCCCTGTTTTACTTTTATATCCTTTTCTTCTAGTCTTTTTATTAAATCTTTTTTACTTATTTTTTTCTCTAAGTTTCTTTCTTTTTGTTCATTTAATTCACTTTCATCTGCAATTTTTAAATTATTTATTCTTATTGACAAATGTGGCCTCAAATTTGAATTAGTAGCTATTTCTTCTACCTTTTTCATATCTTCTAATTGTTTTGCTAATTCTTCTATAATCCATACAGGTATTGAATTTGTAATAGAAATTCTTTGTATATCATCTTCTATTTTATAAAAATCATCGTAATCTTTTTTAGTTACTTTTCTTAATATCGCATTAACAAAATTGCTACTTGATTTATGCCCGTATCGTTTAGCAAGATTAACACTTTCATTAACTGCTGCTGATTTTGGAATTTTATCTAAGAATATAATTTGATAAATTCCCATCCTTAAAATATTTATAATCCATGATGAGATTTTTTTCAATTTAATTTTAGAATATTTTTTTATTATTTCATCTAATGTTAATTTCCAAGTCGTAGTTCCGTATACTATTTCTGATATTAAGCCAATATCTTTATTTGTCAATTCTTTTTTATTTTGATTTATCATCTCATTTAATGCAATATTTGAATATGCTTTTTCCTTATCTATTTTATATAGAATTTTTAATGCTAATTCTCTTGTTTTATCTATCATTATTTTTCCCATTTTCCTTTCTTTTATTTGATATTTCGATTATATATTTTTTTGCATAAAATTTCTATATTTTTTGTATATTTTTTCTAACTTGTGGAAAAGATAATTTTAAAAGTTTGAATGTCCAATTGGGGACGTTTCTGTTTGGACATTTTTGTCCATTCTGGGACACATCTTATTAAAATCTCTTTTGGACATAATGAAAGGATGATTTAAAGTGGATATTAAAAAACATTTGACTATAACAGGTTATTCTACTGTATCATGGAAGGATGCTACTGTAAAAGCAATTGCTGAAGCTTCTAAAACTATTGATTATTTATCAGAAGTTAAAATTATAGAACAAAGGGCTAATATTGATGGTAATAAGATTTCTGAATATTTTGTTGATTTGGATATTAGTTTTATTGTTGATGTAAATCGAAAAAATCATTTAGGAGGAAAGGAGGGGCGTTAGTCATGGATCCGTTAGAGACTAAACAAACTTATCAAAAGTATGTGGATAAAAAATCTCCCAACTCTCCAATTTTAAAAAATTGTTTTAATGCTTTTTGGGTTCGGAGGTTTAATATGTAGTATTGGACAGATAATTTTAAACATATGTAAGGAAAGAGGTTTTGATACTGCAACTTCTGGTACTATTGTTTCTATCTTATTAATTGGAATTTCTGCTTTTCTAACAGGACTAAATCTTTTCAATAAAATAGGTAAATTTGCAGGTGCTGGTTCTTTAATTCCTATTACTGGTTTTGCAAACTCAATAGTGTCACCTGCTATGGAATACAAATCTGAAGGTTATGTTATGGGTGTTGGTGGCAAAATGTTTACTGTTGCAGGACCAGTACTCGTTTTTGGTATCTCTACTTCAATTTTAGTAGGTATTATTTACCTTATATTTAATACTCAAAATGTGACACTTGTTTAATGTCGCATTGGGGACGTTTCTCATGCGACATTTGTCCTTTTTAAGACATATCTTATTTATTTTAGAGGTGATTTTTTTGAAAAAAGTTGGTAATCAAACTATTGGTTTTGATAATCCTCCAACAATTCTTGAATGCGCATCTATTGTTGGTCCAAAAGAGGCTAAAGGGCCACTTGCAAAATACTTTGACCAAACTTTAGATGATGAATTTTGGGGAGAAAAAACTTGGGAAAAGGCTGAAAGTAAAATTATAAAAGAAACTGTTAATACTGTAATTTCTAAATCTGGAGTACCTAGTAATAAAATTGACTGCATGTTTGCAGGTGATTTACTAAACCAATGTATTTCTTCAAGTTTTGGTTTAAGAGAATTAAATATTCCGTTTTTTGGAGTTTTTGGTGCTTGTTCTACATTTGTAGAATCTATGTCTTTAGGCGCAATTTGTACTGAAAGCTTTGCCGAAAATGTTTTGTGTGCTACATCTAGTCATTTTTGTAGTGCAGAAAAGCAATTTCGTTTCCCATTGGAATTAGGAAATCAAAGACCTCCATCAAGTCAATGGACAGTTACTGGTTCTGGTGCTACTATTTTGACAAAAAGTGGTACAGGTCCATATATCACACATATTACACCTGGTAAGATTGTTGATATGGGTATTAAAGATGGGAATAACATGGGTGCTGCTATGGCTCCTGCATTTGCAGATACTTTAATTGCTCATTTTGAAGATACTGGAAGAAACCCAAGTTATTATGACGTTATTATTAGTGGTGATTTAGGTTACATCGGAAAAGATATTGTTATAGATATTCTAAAATCTAAGGGTTATAATATTAAATCAAATTATAATGATTGTGGAGTTTTAATATTTGACAAAAATGCACAAGATACGCATAGTGGCGGTAGTGGCTGTGCATGTTGCGGTACAGTTTTTTCAGGATATTTCTTTAAACAATTAAAAGAAAAGAAAATTAAAAAGATGTTATTAATCGCTACTGGTGCATTAATGAATTCCACAACTTCTCAACAAGGTGAAAGTATACCTGGAATTGCACATGCAATTTGCATAGAAGTTTAACAGGGATTAGGAAAGGATTTGTTATTATGGATATTAATTGGGCTAATGTTTTTGATTGGACAGTATTATTAAAATGTTTTGTTACTGCTGGAATTATTTGTGTAATTGGTCAGATTTTAATTGATAAAACAAAATTAACTCCTGCTAAGATTTTGGTTATTTTTGTTACAACTGGAGCCATTTTAGGCGGGCTTGGTGTTTATCAATATTTGGTTGATTTTGCTGGAGCTGGTGCTACTGTTCCTTTGACTGGTTTTGGCTATAATTTGGCTAAAGGTGCTATTGAGGCTGTTCAAGAAATGGGTCTAGTTGGTGCTTTTGTAGGTGGTGTTAAGGCTGCTGCAGGTGGCATTGCTGCTGCTATATTTTTCGGATATCTAGCTGCACTCATTTCTAAACCTAAAATGAAAAAGCAGTAATTTTAAGCAAAAAAATAGAGCTATTTATTTTATAATTTGTGTTTTCTAAAATAATATAGCTTTATTTTTTATCTCAATAATTTAATTTTATAGTTTATGCTTTTTTAGCTATTTCAGCTATTTCTGTGAATGCTTTTGGATCAGTTACTGCAATTTCAGCTAACATTTTTCTGTTAATTGTAACATTTGCTTTCTTTAATCCTGCTATCATTTTGCTATATGTTATTCCATTCATTCTTGCTGCTGCATTTATTCTTGCTATCCATAATTTTCTAAAATTACTCTTTTTATCTTTTCTTCCAACATATGCATATGATAAAGATTTCATAACTGCTTGGTTTGCATTTCTAAATCTATAATGTTTTGCACCATAGTATCCTTTTGCTTGTTTTAATACTTTTTTATGTCTTGCTCTTGTTGTTCTTGCTGTTTTTACTCTTGCCATTTATATTCCCTCCTTCTTCTTTTCGACATGGGACACACCTTTCCCCCTTGTCATTTCCACTTGGTTTAAGGAATGTCCCCTCCCCTTGTGAATTATTGATTAATTCTTATTATACTTTCTACTTAATTAATTACCGTAAGGTAATAATTTTTTGATTGTGTTTTCACATGTTTTATCTGCATAAGCATTTTGAATTTTTCCTGATTTTTTTTGTCTACTTGTTTTGTTTGCAAGTAAATGTCTTCTGTTTGATTTTGTTCTTTTAACTTTACCTGTAGCTGTTAATGAATATCTTTTTTTAGCAGCTTTATTTGTTTTTAATTTTGGCATAGTTATTCGCTCCTTTCGTTTTATAACTTTATATTAACAGATTTTTAATTGTTTTAATATTTTATATTATCAATTATTTTTCTGTTTTTTTAGCTAAAATTGTAAACATATTTCTACCTTCTAATTTTGGTGCTTTTTCTACATTCGCAACATCTTCTAATGCTGAGATAAATTTATTTAAAACGTTTTCTCCTGCTTTTGAGTTGTTTACTTCTCTTCCTCTAAAGCGAACTGTGATTTTTACTTTGTTTCCGTCTTCAATAAACTTTCTTGCATTTTTTGCTTTGAATCCAAAATCATGTTCTTCAATGTTTGGAGTTACTCTTATTTCTTTTACTTCAAGAACTTTTTGTTTTTTCTTAGCTTCTTTTTCTTTTTTTGCTTGCTCAAATTTGTATTTTCCATAGTTCATTATTTTACAAACTGGTGGATTAGAATTTGGCGCTACTAATACTAAGTCTAAGTTCTTGTCTTCTGCCTTTGATAAAGCATCTTGAAATGATACAACTCCTAATTTTTCTCCTGTTTCTCCAATTAATTGAACTTCTTTTGCTCTAATTTGTCTGTTGATTGGTAATTCCTGTTTTATATAAAACACCTCCAATAAATTAAAAAAATTTGACTTTTGTTACAAGTCAAATTCAAAATACCATAGTAAATAGCTATAATCTTCTACATACTAAAATATTTAATTTCTAACCTTTTTCCTTTTAGATAAGGTGAGAAGCTTGACTTCTTCTTGTAACGATAAATATTATACACTATCTTTTTGATATTTGTCAAGCCTTTTTTTCTATTTTGTTATCCATTTTACTAAGTCTAAGTTTGCTGGTTCTAGTAGCATTTCATGTTTTGGCATTACACGGAATGTATATCCATAATTTCCACCTGTTGTTAATTCTATTTTTGCTGTGAAATAATATTTTTTATTTTCTTCGTCTTGTTCTTCTAATTTCATAGGTATTATAGATACATCTTCTACAATTCCATTTTCTAATATTTTTCCATAATATACTTCTACTGTTACATTTTCTACATCAATATTCGGTAACTCTACTTCACAACTTACATCAATGTTATTTCCAGCATCAATTGTTATATTATCTAAATTGTTTGTTTGTGTAATCTTTATATCTTTCCAGTTTGTATATAAGTCTTTTTTCCATGAATTGAATTCTGCTACATTATCCATATTTTCGTAATATTTTTTAGTTAGATTACATAGTGGTATATAATATTGGTTTGTGTAATCTACCAACATTCTTGATGTACTATATTTTCCTCCTGTTGTTATTATTGAGTTTTTCATTATCTCTAGCCATTTTTTAGATATTCCATTTTTATCTTTTTCATAATATGTTGGTATTATCTTTTCTTCTAATGTATGATACATACTTTGGCTATCTGCAACATCTTGTGCTTCATATGAATCATATTCTGCGTTTGTTCCAATTGTCCATCCATTGCTTTGAGTATATCCTTCTGCCCACCATCCATCTAGCACGCTGAAGTTTATTACTCCATTTACTGATGCTTTTTGTCCTGATGTTCCTGATGCTTCCATTGGTCTTCTTGGATTATTTAACCATACATCAACTCCACTAATTAGGTATCTTGACATTGCTATGTTATAGTTTTCTAATAAGAAGATTTTTCCTTTGAATTGTGGCATCATTGATATCTCATGTATATATTTTATTAAATCTTGTCCTTCTTTATCTGCTGGGTGTGCTTTTCCTGCAAATATTATTTGTATTGGTCTTTCACTATTATTTAATATTTGTGTAATTCTTTCTAAATCTTTAAATATTAATGTTGCTCTTTTATATGTTGCAAATCTTCTTGCAAATCCTATTGTTAAGTTTTCTGGATTTAGTTTTGAAATAATTTCATTTATCTCTTCATATCCATATCCACAACGTCTTAATCTTTCCATTGTACTTTCTTTTACAAGTTTTATTAATTTTTTCTTCTGGTCAACATGTACACTCCATAATTTTTCATCTGGAATGTTTCTGATTTTTTCCCACACATGATTTTGATGAATGTTATCTTGCCAATATGGAATTAAGTATTTGTTGTATAATTCTTTCATTCTTGGTGCAAGCCATGAACATGTGTGAATTCCATTTGTTACATATCCAATTGGCGATTCATTTGCCGCAATGTTTGGCCATACTTCGCTAAATAGTTCTCTTGAAACAGCTCCATGTAATTTACTTACTCCATTTTTCTTTCCAGCTATTTTTAATGCTAATATTCCCATATTGAATCCTTCTTCTAGGTCTGGTCCTGGTTTCATTCCTAATTTTAAGAATTCTTCCCTTGATAGTCCTAATCTTGGCCAGAAATCTTTGAAGTATTTTTCAACTAAAGCTATTGGGAATATGTCATTTCCTGCTGGTACTGGTGTATGTGTTGTAAATACTGTTTTTGAACTTGCTATATCTTTTGCCATATCAAAAGATATTTGTTTTTCTTTTATTAAGTTTTTAATTACTTCTAAATTCAAGAATGCTGAATGTCCTTCATTCATATGGTATACTGTTGGATTTAAATGTAGATATTTTGTTAATAACTCTACTCCACCTTGTCCTAAAACAATTTCTTGTCTAATTCTCATTTCTTGGTCTCCACCATAAAGTTGTAATGTTACGTTTCTATCTTCTTGATGGTTTTTATCAATGTCTGAGTCTAATAGATATAGTTTTACTCTTCCTACATTTATTTGCCATACTTTTAGGTATAATCTTCTTTTTGGAAATTTAACAAATATTGTTAAGTCTTCTCCTTTATCATCTTTTACAGGATTTATTGGTAAATCGTATAAATCTATTCCATTGTTTTCTGTTTCTTGGATTCCATATCCATTTATTTTTTGTTTGAAGTATCCGTGTTTATATAATAAACCTACTCCCACCAATGGAATTCCCAAGTCACTTGCAGATTTTAAATGGTCACCAGATAAAATACCTAATCCTCCTGAATAGATTGGTATTGTTTGGTCTAGTCCATATTCTGCTGAAAAGTATGCAATTAAATCTTTTTTGTTTTCTGGGTATTTGCTTGAGAACCATGTATTTTTGCTATTCATATATCCTTCATAATGGTCTACTACTTTGTCGTATTCTTTTAGGAAGGTTATATCTTTTGCTGCTAATTCTAGTCTTTCTTGTGATACATGTTTTAAAAATTTGATTGGGTTTTTGTTTGATTGCTCCCATAAGTCTCTATCGATTTTTTGGAATAGTCTTAGGAATTCTGTGTTCCATGACCACCATAAGTTGTTTGATATTTCTGATAGTTTTTCTATCCTTTTTGGTAATTGTGGGTTTACTGTTATTCTATTAAATATGTACATTTTCTTTTGTTCCTCCTTTGTTTTTTATTTATCTATTTTTTTCTTTTTTGTGTTTTTAATTTCTTTTGCTTTTTTGATATTTATATTATCTATTAAATACTTATTTTTGTCAAATGTTTTTGAGATTTATTTCTAATATATTCATATTAATATTTAAGTACATCCTCAATTTTTGGTGTAATAATCGTATTTACATTCTAATATACTTATATTAATACGGTGCTGTTCCTGCAACTGCAAAAAATTTTTTAATATTTACATTCTAATATATTTATATTAATACCCAAGCACACAAGATTACCTTCTAACATACGATCCTTTATTTACATTCTAGTATATTTATATTAATACAGAATATTTAGCAGATGTAACAGGCTATACAGACAAATTTACATTCTAATATATTCATATTAAAAATGCCTTACTGGACAATTCAACATATAAATTATTTTTGTTTACATTCTAATATACCTATATTCTCAATTCATATTCTTCATCTTTTTCTAACAATAATCCTGTTTCATCATTATATTTTAAATCTGCTATGAAAATTTCTTTGTAATATGGATTAACTGTTAATCTATCATTAATTCTCCATCTTGTTTTTTCAGTTATAGAAATTGTTAATTTATCTATTTTTCTTTTTAACATACTTTTTCTTGCATAATCTTTATTTTCTCTTTTATATTCCTTAAATAAATCTAAATTTTGTTCATATATATTTTTAGGAATTACATTTACATTTTCTATATTTCTTAATAATTTCTGTGCCACTTTTTTGCTTGTTTTATAGTCTAATATATTTTCTAATGCATTTCTTCCAGATATAAATTCATCTAAAAATTTTGTACCTTCTAACGTTTCTTTTGAATATAACTTATCTACTAATTCTACTTTTGTTGTTTCTTCTAATATTTTTTCATCATATTTTTTTAATAGTTCTATACTCTTTTGGTTTATTTCTTCATCATATATGTATTTTATTCCACTTGTGTTTTTCGTATATATGTGTATATTAGCTTTTTTTCCTTCATATTCCCTATTTCTATAACATCTCCCTAACCTTTGGAATAAACTATCTAGTGTTGACATTTCTGTATATAAGTAATCAAAGTCTATATCTATTGATGCTTCTACTATTTGTGTTGTTATCCATATTCCTTTTTCATCTTTATTATTAGAAAATTCTTTTATTCTTTTTTCTTTTTTACTTCTATCATTATATATAAACCTTGAATGTAATAAATTAATATTTTTTGTACCTTGTTTTTTTAATTTCAAATATATTTCTATTGCTTTGTTTACAGTATTGGCAATTATTAAAACTTTTTTCTTTTTTGCTTTTTTCTTTATATTTTCTAAATCTTCTATAATTTCTTTTTCTTCTAATTTTATTTTATGTCTTTTTACTGGCTTTAAATATTGTTCAAATTTGAAATTTATTCCTCTCTTTTCTAATTCTTCTTTATATATCCTTGGCAATGTTGCTGTCATTAACATGAATTTTCCACCTATTTTATTTATCATTTCTAATCCTTTTAGTATAACTGCAACTATTTCTGGTGAATATGCTTGGACCTCATCTATCACAATTTTTGAATATGCTAAAGTTGCATATATTTTTTCATATCCTTTATATTTAAAGACAAAAGGAAATATTTGGTCTATTGTACATGTTGTGATTTTCTCACATAAATTTTTAGATTGATTATATTTTTCTTCTTCATTTTCAAATTCTTCTTTTTCTTCTAAATATTCTAATGCTGTTGAGTGTAATAACCCTACATGTTTATATCCAATTGTATTTTCAATTCTATCATACATTGCATTTATACTTGTTCTTAATGGTAATGTAAAAAATGTTTTTCCTCCATTGCTCCAATATAGTGCTGATTCTGTTTTACCTACTCCTGTTGATCCTATCACAACTAAATTTTCATTTTTATTTTCTTTGCTAAATTTTTGTAATTTATTTGGTTGACTAGATTTGTTAGTTATAAATACATCTATAAAATCTGCTATGTTTTCTAATGTGTCATCTTCTATTTTTAAATTAGCTGAACTGCTATGGTCTAGTCTGTGTAGTAGCCCTTTTAAAAGACAATACTCTATGTACAATTTATTACTTTCTTTTATTCTATTTCTAATATATTTAATAAAACTAATATCTAAATCATCTTCTATTTCATAACCAAATTCTTCTTTTATTTCTTCTATTCTTGGTTCTATATCTTCTTTTATTACTTCTTCTAGATATTGGATATTTATCTCTTTTCTTTCTCTTTCATGATGATAATATATTACTTGATATACTAATAATTTTTCATCTTTTGTTAACTTATATTTTTCTACTGGTATAAATATTGGTGATAATTGTTCATGTTTTAAAATCTCATAACTAAATTTTGTTTGTATTGGTGGTTTTCATAATTTATTTCGTATTATATTTTGAAATGGTGTATATACTTTTCCTATATCATGGTATTTGCATATTATTTCAAGTAACTCCCAAAATCTTTTTTTATCAATGTTAATTACCTTTACTATTTCTTTTCCATATATTTTTCTTAATATTTTTAAATTTTCTAATAGTCTATCTGTATGTTCTTTTATTGTTTCTAAGTTTTTGGTTTTTGCGTAACCCATTATTCAATTTGTCCTTTCTTGAATTTTTATATTATTTATAAAAAAATATAAGTTCTCCATCTTCATCTTTTTCTGTTTCTTCTAATATATTATTTACATCTTTTTCTACATATTTTACATCTACTTTATTCCATTTTCTTAATTCGTTTTCTATTATATATGTTGTGTTTAATCTATAATTTATACCATTTAACATTTCTTTTTCACATATATTTTTTGGAACATATGCACTGTACTTTTCCATTTTTCCTTGTCCTATCAATATATTGTTTACATATTTTATATCTTCTAGTTTCACTAAATCTTCATTTCTTCCTAATGTAAAAGTTTCTTTTCCATTTATTATATTATCGTAGATTTTATCTACTATTTCATTATCTGCCTTTAAATGTATTAATAGTTCTATATTTAAAAGTTGATGAACATTTCTTGGCATTGCTGTTACTTGGTCTTTTCCTTTGAACATTCTTAAATTTTGATAATTACTAAATATACTTTCATAATTTCCTTGCACAGATATATTCATTGGAAAGTATTCTCCTGATTTTGCACCTATTATTTTATGAAACATTCCTATTATAGTTGAATATGGTGGCAAAGGGTATGTC
The DNA here is from genome assembly GCA_946487895.1 of uncultured Clostridium sp. Classification (GTDB taxonomy): domain Bacteria; phylum Bacillota; class Clostridia; order TANB77; family CAG-508; genus CAG-269. The sequence goes on along the minus strand of CAMLUO010000010.1, from coordinate 9,367 downwards.
TCTGCTACTTTAAATGCAAATGGCTTTTTATAACATGCTGTTTCTTGAAATAGTTTTAATTTTAAAATTTTCATTTCTATTTCTCATATAATGAAAATTTCATTATATGAAACTCCTTTCCTACTTTATTAGCCTTTATAATATTGTTCTACTTTATTTTCTAAATCTTCAAAAAAGTCTTGTATATTTGTTGTATTGAAGTTTTCTTCTATTTCTTTTTCATTTTTTAATATATTTTTTACTATTCCTACTCTTGTGTCTTCTTCAATTGTATTTTCTCCTAATTTTAATGTCATTGTATCTTTTAACATTTCTGTATCTAAGCTAAATTCTCCGTCTTTTCCATATAATTTAATTCTTCCCAAGAAAAATGGTGAGTTTAATTTGTATAGTCCTCCAATTATGAATATTGGGCTTAGGTTTTCTTCTCTTCCTCTTATTTCTCTATTAAGAAGTTTAACAATTTCTAATAATTCTTTAACTCTTTTTGCTCTTATTTCATTATCTAGTTCAATACCAGCATCTACTCCAACCTTTTCTAAATCTATTGTTATTGTATATGTGTAAAAACTTAGATGTTGTTCTATATTCGCAAGATTTGCATATTCATTTATTCTATCTGCTAATCCTTTATTATTTAAAAATTCTATATCGCTTTTATATTCTTCTAAAGATATTGCATTACTTAATCTTACTGGTGCACTTCTTTTTTTTGAACTTCTATCTTCTTGTGTTTTTGATGGTGTTTTCATGTATTCGGAATAAATCCATTTCTTGTGAATCTTCTATTGTTAGTTCATCTTTAAATTGTACTGTTCCTTTTGACTTATCTACAACTTCTAAATTCCATCCAAACATTTTATTTCCTAATCTTGCAATGTCATATCTTATAGCTTGTCTTGACTCAAATGTGTATGTGCTTCCATCTCCTCTTGATAATTTTTTTAATTCAGAGATATTTCCTATTCCTTCTCCATAATTTAAGCTTTGTGCTTTAATTATTATTGTTATCGATAATCCATTTTTTTCTTTTATTTCACTCATACTATTCCTCTCCATTATTCTTTAATTTTCTTCTTTTCTTTGAAATTTATTAGAAATTAATCCAGCTACAAAACTGTGTCCAATTGATTCAAAATCTAAATCTGTATCTTGCATTACTTCTAAAAATATTGGTGATACATCTTTTCCCATTGACATATGAATTTTTATAACTATATACATAAATTCTTTTTTATTTTCTACTCTTATGCTGTTTAACATCTTATTTGTATAACCACCTATTTTATTAATTTCATTTTTTCTTTTTAATTCTTCATGCATTGATACACCTAAATTGTATAGAACATATAGTTTATCATTGTTTTTCTTTATTTTTTCATCCACATTTATCTCCTCCTTTTTTAATAGGTTTAAAAATGTTCTTGTTTTTGTTGCTAAATAGCTATTAAATCCATCTCTATTTTCTTTTCCTAATTCTTCTCTTTGTCTTGCATTTATTATATATTTTATATCTTTATTTTTTAATATGTAGTCTATAATTTGAAGTTTATATCTATAATTATTGATATATCCTAATGTACTTCTAGCATAGTTTTTGAAGAATTTTGCAATATGTTTTTTTATATTAAAATATTCAATTCTACTATATGATAGATATTCAGTTTCAAATTCTACTACAAATATGTTTTGTAATTTCCATTCACTTAACTCTTTTTCTTGTTCTACTATATTTAATATCAAATCTGCATATGGATTATTAAATGATTTGTTTTGCTTAGAATTTTGTGTTAAATAGTTGTTTGTTTTTAATAGTTCATAAATATTAGTATCATAATTTACAAAACAATTAACTTCTTTTTCTCTATATACAACTTGTCCACTTACATTTTCTTTTTTTGTTTTAGATATTACTGATATTCCAGCTGGTATGCAGAATAGTATTAGCTTGCATACATCACATATTGGAAGGCTTACATTTTGATTCCAGAAGAAATTTTTCATGTTTTCACTACTTACTGCAAGTGGTATAAAATTTCCTTCTGTGTAGTTACTTGTAATTGTTCTATCATTTTCACACATATGGCAATATGAAAATACATTTTCTTTTATGTATTCTTTTATATCTTCTAATTTCTTTCCTTTTTCTATGTATTTTTTTAATATGTTTGTATATGCTTTTGTTATTTCTTTTGTTAATAGATTGCTTTTTATTTTTTCTTTTAATTTATTTTTTATTTCTTCTACCTTGTATTTTTCTTCTATTATTTCCTGTAAGAAATCTGTTTCTATAATATTGCTTATATAATCTTTGTACATTAATTCTTCTTGTTCTTCAAATGTTAATGAATTTTTTACTACATTTAGAAAACTTTGTTGTCCAAAGTATTCTTTGCTTAATATAGTTTTAAAAATATTTGATGTTAGTTTTTTATTTATACTATCTTTTTTTAGTTCTTTTATTATCTTTTCTTTTATTTTGTCTAATTCATCAATATCATTTTTTCCTTTTAATTTATCTATTTTGTTATATTCATTTAATATATTTTCATATGTATCTGTTTCATATTTTTTTATCTTATCTAGCTGAGTTTTTATTATTTGCTTTATATATTTTTTCTCAGCTTTGAGCTTTTCTTGTATTTGTTTTTGCTCTTGTTTATCTTCAGTTTCCCTTTTTATTTCTGTCTTTATTATCTCGATTGACTTTTCTATTCTTTCTTTTGTTCTTTTACCGATATTGTATTTATCAAAGAAAAATTTGAAATAGTATTTGTGGAAGTTTTTTAATTTTTCTGTCTCAAAAGTTATATAGTTTTCATTGATTTTTGCAAAGTTATCTTCATTGTGTTCTAGTATTCTTAAAAATCCTACTATACCACAATTTATAAACCAGTCATTTAAATATATTTTTGTTTTCAATTTTATATTTTGTAGTATATCTTAAAATTTTTGTATATTGTGCCGAAACTTGTCGACTTGTAAACTTTTTTCTTTATTTATAATATTTCATATCACTTCAAATGTCAATTTTATTTAAAAAATTCAGACTTTTTGTCTGAATTTAAAATATCCTCAATATATCATTATATGAAACATAAAGTGAAAGTGCTATTAAAATTGAAAATCCTAACAATTGTATATTAATTTCTGTTTCTTGTTTTAGTGGTTTTCTTCTAATTGCTTCAATAATTAAAATTAATAACTTTCCACCATCAAGTGCTGGAATTGGTAACAAGTTTGTTACTCCAAGAGATAGAGAAATTAAAGCCATCATTTGGAAGAATTCTCTAACTCCATCTGTTTTTGCAATCACTTCTGAAATTCCAACTGGACCCATCATTTGGTCTACTCCAACTTGACCTGTAAATAATTGTTTGATGCTATCTACTATTGGGCCTAAAAACTCTGCTGTTTGCATTCCACCATTTATACATCTATTCCAAAATGTATCTGGTGCTTGACCTAAGTTTACTCCTAAATAGTATGTTGAATAATAATCTGGTGTTAATTCTATTTCTATCTGCTGGTCATCTCTTTCTACTGTTAATACCATTGTATTTAAACCTTTTTCATTAATTGTTTCAACTGCTTTATTTGGATCTCCATTAATTTCTACATCATTTACTTTAATCAATCTATCATTTGCTTGTACTCCACTTCTTTCACTGCTACTTCCTTTCTCTACTGTAACAATTTTTGCATTATCATCTAAATAAATTCCTGTTGTCTTTACTGGTACTTCTGTTGGTTTTGTAGTATATTCTAAAATTTCTCCATTTCTATTTACTTTTATATCAATCTCTTCTCCATTAGAATTTGTAACTATTTCATTTATATCTTTTTGACTTTTTACTTTTTCACCATTAATTTCTATTATTTCATCTCCACTTTGTAAGCCAATTTGCTGCGCGGCATAGCCATCTACTGTATTTGCGACCTTATTTGATACGTATGTTCCACTTGTTGTAATTAATGCAAAATATACAATTATCGCAAATACTATATTAACAGTTGCTCCGGCTACAACAATTGCCATTCTTTTTGGAATGCTAGCTTTTGAAAAAGACCTATCATCTTCTGACCTTTCATCTTCTCCTTCCATACTTACAAATCCACCTAATGGTATTAATCGTAAAGCATATTGGGTTTCTTTTCCTTGTTTTTTCCATATAACAGGTCCAAATCCTATTGCAAATTCATTTACTTTTACTTTGCAAAGTTTTGCAACTATAAAATGTCCTGCTTCATGAATTAAAATTAGAAATCCAAGTAATATAATTATTTTGATTGCCGCAATTAAAAATGAAATCAATTTTTTCTCCTTTCAATCAGGGATTAGGGGACGGTCCTAAAAGTCCCGTTTTTCAGGGATTTTGGGACGGACCTTTACTCATTCTATCTATGCAAATGATAATATCTTAATAATTTATGAAATTTCGAATGTGAATGGAATCTTGTTATAAATTCTTTAATTATCAAGTAGGAGAATCTCAAACTCGCTTTGAGAGGTGCCTGCTTGATAATTTTAGAATTTATTCAAGATGTAATGTTAGCCGAGAAATGAGATAAATTATTAAGATATTATCATTTATTTTTTATATTTTAAGGTCCGTCCCTCATTCCCAAAATTTAGGGATTTTAAGGACCGTCCCCTAATCCCTTTTATAGTAATGTAAAGAATGCATATGCAAATGGTGCTAAGAATATTAAACTGTCAATTCTGTCTAACATTCCTCCATGTCCTGGTATAAGATTGCTGAAATCTTTTATATCTACATATCTTTTTATACTTGAAGCTGCAAAGTCTCCAATTTGTCCGATTAAGCTAAGTATTACTGATATCATAGCTATAAATCCATAAGAATAATTCATGCCCCAGAAGGTATTTGCTACATATGTGTACAATAACATTAATAGTATTGCTCCTACTGTTCCTGCTATACATCCTTCTATTGATTTTTTAGGACTTACTTTGCTAAATTTGTGTTTTCCAAAATGTTTTCCTATAAAATATGCAAATATGTCAGTTCCCCACGCTGCAATTATTGCATACCATATTAATATTTTTCCATTTTGCATACCATCTATAAGTGCTACAAATATCATGAAAAATACTACATAAAATATTCCTAAAAAAGTATATGCAATATCTTTGAAGGTTGTTCTCATTTCTGTTGCAATTACTTGTGCAAATAATATTAGTAATATTGTTGGTACTGAAAGTGTTACTACCATAGTTAATGCTTCTGCTGGTACTAAGTGTATTAGTGCTATACTAAAACAGCTTAAATATCCTACCCATCTTACCGGATTTGATACTTTTTGTACTGCATTAAAATATTCATTCATTGCAAGTAATGCAATTATTGCTAATGCTATATCTACTATATATTTATTCCCAATTAATAAAATTATTAATACTAGTGGAAATCCTAATAGTCCAGAGGTTATTCTTTTTATATCCATGTTTCTCTCCTTTAATTTGCTCCAAATTTTCTTGTTCTTTTTTGATATTCTATTATTGCATTGTCTAAATCTTCTTCAGTAAAATCCGGCCAATTCTTTTGTACAAATAATAATTCTGAATATACTGATTGCCATGGCAAGAAATTACTTAATCTTAATTCCCCACTTGTTCTAATTACTAAGTCTGGGTCTGGCTCATTTTTTGTGTATAAATGTTCTGATATCATTTCTTCTGTTATATCTTCTGGTTTTGTTGCACCTGATTGCACTTGCAGGGCTATTTCTTTTACTGCTTTTACTATTTCATTTCTTCCGCCATAATTTAATGCAATATTAAATGTTACTCCTGTATTATCTTTTGTTCTTTCCATACATTTTATTATACTTTTTTGCATTCCTTCTGAAAGTGCAGATATATCTCCTAATATTTTTACTCTTATATTTTCTGTATCTGCTCTTTTTGAGTAATCATCCAGATAATTTTGTAGTAATAGCATTAAAGCTTTTACTTCATCTTCTGTTCTTTTCCAGTTTTCTGTTGAAAAGGCATATACTGTTATATATCCTAATCCTATTTTATTTGCATACCTCACTATTTTTTCAAGTGTTTTTGCTCCTTCTTTATGTCCAAAACTTGCTGGTTTTCCTTGTGCTTTTGCCCATCTTCTATTTCCATCCATTATGATGGCAATATGTTTTGGCATATAATTCTTATCAAAATCCATTTTTCAACCTCTCTTATTTGTTTCTATTTTGAATATATAAAGCTAAACCTCTTAGAAAGTCTGCCTTTTCTCCATATTCTTCTAATTCATCTATTGCTTCTTTTGTTATTTGATTTAGAATCTCTTTTGATTTTTCTAGTCCATATTGTGATACATATGTACATTTTTCTAACTCTTTATCATTTCCAACTGGCTTACCTAAAACCTTTTCATTTCCTTCTTCTGATAAAATATCATCTTTTATTTGAAATGCTAAACCAATTTTTTCTGCATAATTTGTTAGCTTATTTATATCTTGTTTGCTTGCATTTGCAAGTATTGCTCCCATTCTTACACATAATCTTAATAAAGCCCCTGTTTTGTTTTTATGAATATATTCAAGAGTTTCTTCAGAAATTTGTTTTCCTTCTAATTCAGTATCTATATATTCTCCTGCAATCATTCTATCAACTGCTCCGTGAAAATTCTTGGAAAACTCTTATTTTATTTTGCAATTCGCTTGTATTTATATTTGCTTCTGCTAATTGCTTTGAAGTATTTTCTAAGTCTTCACTAATAACCATATATGCATAATTTAATAAGCCATCACCTGCTAGAATGGCAGTTGCTTCATTGAATTTTTTATGGTTTGTAGGTTTTCCATGTCTAAAATCATCATTATCAATTCCTGGTAAATCATCATGAATTAGCGAAAAATCATGTACCATTTCTATTGCAACTGCATATGGCATACATGTAGCAGTTTGTTTTTCAAATATTTCAAATGTTGCCATTATTAAAATAGGTCTTAAACGTTTTCCTCCTGCCATTAAGCTATACTCCATGGCATCATTTAAAACCTTTTCTGGACAATCATATTTTCTCAAATATTTATCTAATTCTTGATTTATCTTCTCTTGATAAACTTTTAATTTTTCTTTAAATTCCATTTTCTTCTCCTGAATGTTTCCAATTGCTTTAAACAGACATTACTTCTTTCTCTTTATTTTCTAATATTTTATCAATTTCTTCAATGCTTTTGTCTGTAATTTTTTGAATTTCATTTTCAGCTTGTTTTAATTCGTCTTCAGTAATATCTCCGTCTTTTTGCTCTTTTTTAGCTTCATCTATTCCTTCTCTTCTTATTGCTCTAACTGCAACTTTTGCTTCTTCAGCCATTTTACGAACATCTTTTACTATTTCTTTTCTTCTTTCTTCATTTAATTCAGGGAAAGCTAGTCTTATTACTTTTCCATCATTGTTTGGATTTATTCCAATTTCTGATGCTAAAATTGCTCTTTCTATTTCTTTTAAAATACTTGCATCCCATGGTTGAATTACTATTAGTCTTGCTTCTGGAACAGATATTCCTGCTACTTGATTTATTGGTGTTGGTGTTCCATAATAGTCTATTTTTACCTTATTTAAAATTGCTGGGTTAGCTCTACCAGCTCTTACTTCTGCTAGTCTTTCACTATATACACTTATTGATTTTTCCATTTTTTCTTTTAAATTTGTATAATCCATTTTTATCTCTCCTCTTCCTATCTAACTATTGTTCCTATTTTTTCACCTTTAATAGCTTTTACTATATTTTCTGGTTTTGCTATTTCAAATACTAATAAAGGCATATCATTATCTCTACACATTGCTGTTGCTGTTGAATCCATAACTTTTAAATCTTTTTCTAAAACTTCCATATAAGATATTTCATCATATTTTGTAGCTGTTGAATCCAATTTTGGATCTGCTGAATATACTCCATCTACTGTTTTTCCAAGTAGTATTATTTCTGCTTTTATTTCTATTGCTCTTAGTACTGCTGCTGTGTCTGTTGTAAAGTATGGATGTCCTGTACCACATGCAAATATTACTACTCTTCCTCTATTTAAATGTTTTTCTGCTTTTCTTTGTATAAATGGTTCTGCTATTTCTCTCATTTCTATTGATGTTTGTACTCTTGAATATACTCCTCTTGCTTCTAGTGCATCTTGAAGTGCTAGTCCATTCATTGCTGTTGCAAGCATTCCCATGTAGTCTGCTGTTGTTCTTTCCATTTGATGTCCGTTTCTTCCTCTCCAGAAGTTTCCTCCTCCTACTACTACTGCTACTTGTACTCCCATATCTACTATTTCTTTTATTTTATCACATATTTTTCCTACTGTTTCTACATCTACTCCAGTCTTTTGTTCTCCTGCTAATGCCTCTCCACTTAATTTTAGTAATACTCTCTTGTATTTTACTTCTGACAATTTTTCCACTCTCCTTATTATATTCTTATCAGAGATATTCTATCATATAAATAAAAAAAAATATACCATTTTTGGTATATTTCTTAATTTTTTCTTAAATTCCTGCTTGTTTCATAACTTCTTCAGCAAAGTTTTCTTCTTTTTTCTCGATTCCTTCACCTTTTTCAAATCTTGCAAATTCTACTACTTCTGCATCATTTTCTTTTAATACTTGTGATACTTTTTTATTTGGATCTTTTACAAATGCTTGGTCTACTAAGCATATTTCTCCAAAGAATTTTCCAATTCTTCCTTGTACTATTTTTTCTGCAATTGCTTCTGGTTTTCCTTCATTCATTGTTTGAGCTTTTAAAATTTCTTTTTCTTTTTCAACTCTTTCTGCAGGAACTGATTGTTCATTTAAATATTCTGGTCTTGCTGCTGCAATTTGCATACAAATGTCTTTTGCAACTTCTGATGTTCCTTTTTTCATATTTACTAAAACAGCTATTTTTCCATCTCCATGGATATATTTTTCAACTAATCCTTCTGCTTCAAATCTTGCAAATCTTCTTATAGTCATGTTTTCTCCAATTGTAGCTATTTTTTCAACTAATACTTCATTAACAGTTTTTCCTGGTACTTCAATTGAATCTTGTGCTAATAGTTCTTCAACATCTTTTGGATTTTTTTCTACTATTTGTTTTGCAACATTCATTACAAATGTTTTAAATTCTTCATTTTTTGCTACGAAATCTGTTTCTGAATTAACTTCTACAATTGCTCCTGTTTTTCCGTCTTCTGAAACATATGCTTCAACTAATCCTTCTGCTGCAATTCTTCCAGATTTTTTAGCTGCTTTTGCTATTCCTCTTTCACGTAATAATTCAATTGCTTTTTCCATATCTCCATCTGTTTCTGTTAAAACTTTTTTGCAGTCCATCATACCTGCACCTGTTTTTT